>JAIXZF010000089.1 GCA_027489835.1 Hyphomicrobiales bacterium | reverse complement strand
GCCTCGATGCTCGCCGCCTATCAGGACTGGCGGCGCAAGGCCGAGAAGGCTGCCTGCGACTACTCCTTCCACATGGCCGTGACCTCCTGGTCGAAGCAGGTCTTCGAGGAGATGGAGGCCGTGGTGAAGACCTACGGCATCAATACCTTCAAGCACTTCATGGCCTACAAGGGCGCGCTGATGGTGAACGACGACGAGCTCTACCACTCGTTCTCGCGCTGCGCTCAGCTCGGCGCGATGCCGCTCGTCCATGCCGAGAACGGCGACATCGTCTACCGGTTGCAGGAGGATCTGCTGGCCAGGGGCATGACTGGACCAGAGGGACATGCCTATTCGCGCCCGCCGCATGTCGAGGGCGAGGCGGCGAACCGCGCCATCATGATCGCCGACATGGTGGGGGCGCCGCTCTACATCGTGCACACCTCCTGCAAGGACTCACACGAGGCCATCAAGCGGGCGCGCGAGGCGGGCCAGCGCGTCTATGGCGAGCCGCTGATCCAGCACCTCGTGCTCGACGAAAGCGAATACCGCAACCGCGACTGGGACTATGCCGCGCGGCGCGTGATGAGCCCGCCCTTCCGGCCGAAGGAGCACCAGGACTCGCTCTGGGCCGGACTGCAATCGGGCTCGCTGCAGGTGGTCGCCACCGACCATTGCTCCTTCACCTCCGAGCAGAAGCGGATCGGGCTCAACGATTTCCGCATGATCCCGAACGGCACCGGCGGGCTCGAGGACCGCATGCCCGTGCTCTGGACGGCCGGCGTCAACACCGGGCGGCTGACCAAGGAGGAATTCGTGGCGGTGACCTCCGCCAACATCGCCCGCATCCTCAATATCTATCCGCGCAAGGGCGCGGTGGCGGTGGGCTCGGATGCGGACATCGTGATCTGGGACCCATCCGCCACCAAGCGCATCACCGCGAAGAAGCAGGTGAGCCGCATCGACTACAACGTGTTCGAGGGCTTCAAGTGCACGGGCGCGCCCTGGATGGTGCTGAGCGGCGGCCGGATCGCCTGGAAGGATGGCGACCTGCGCGCCGAAGCGGGGCAGGGGCGCTATGTCGAGCGGCCTGCCTTCCCGGCCGTGCATGTCGCCAACACCACCTGGAAGGAGCTGACCGCGCCCAAGGCCGTGGAGCGCCGCCTCGCCGTCACGCCCTGAGGGCGGCGCGCAGCGTCAGTTGAGCTGAAGCGGCGGGCGCGAGAAGGGCGACGGCACCGGATTGATGTTGAGCGGTGGCGGCAGGGGCGGGGCCGCGCTCGCTGGCGCCGGCAGGGCGAAGGGCGATGGCGCGAGCGCCCGCGCGCGCTCCTCGCGCTGCCTCTCCAGCTCCTCGCGGAGACGGTCGGCGCGGGCCTGCTCTTCTCGCGCCCGCTCAGCCCTCGCCTGTTCCTCCCGCTGGCGCGCCTCGAAGGCGGCGGCGCGCTGCTCGGCCTCGCGGCGCTCGCGCTCGGCCCTGAGTCGGCGGTTGAAGGCGGCGCGTTCGCGGATGTCGGCCTCGTAGGCCTCGACGCGCTCGATTTCGCGCTGCAGTGCCTTTTGCGAGACGGAGTTCGACAGCACGCTGACATCATAGGCGCGGGTCGGCGCGCGCCACGGCCCTCGCCAGGTCAGCGCGATCTGCGGCGGCTGGCCGAGCCAGCCCTGCGGCGCCTGCCTCAGCTGCATCGCGGCCCGCAGTTCGGCCTGCCCGCTGCGCAGATCGACGAAGCCCTGCGCGTTCAGCAGGGTCTGCGGCCGTTCGTCGGCAATGGGCGAAAGCCGTGCCACGCCGCCGGCCATGACGATGGCGAGCGAGGTCTCGGCGATGCGCCAGGGCGCCGCCTCGACCGCGCGGCGGACAGTCTGCGCGAGCCCGACCGGATCGGGGGTGATGATGTCCGTGTTCAGGCTGGCGGTGATGCGTTCGAGCGCGGTGGGGTCGACGCGCTGGAGCGCGAGGTCACGCGAGACGAGCTGGCCGGCTCCGGCGAGCGACGCCACCAGACGGGCCGGGCTTTCGCCTGAGCCACCGAACTGGAATGAGAGATCGCCCCGGCCAGAAATGTCGCCACCGAGTAGCCGCGCGAGGTCGAGATTGCGTGCCTCGCCAGCCGTGCGCAGGGCGAGCAGCCCGCCCTGTCGCTCGGCTTCGAGCGTTCCCGTGAATGTGCCCTCGGGGGTCGAAAGCCTGATCTCGGACAGGCGCACGCTGCCCTCGGCCAGCGAGAGCTTGAAGCCGCCATCGGCCACGCCCGCGATCGGCAGGGCGATGCGCGGGCTGAGCAATTCGAGCTGCAAGGCAGGGAGGCGGGCCGGCTCGCCGAAGCGCGCGCCGGACCACGTGGATGGATCGGAAGCGGCCTGCAATGGTCCGGTCACCCAGCCCGCGAGGCGCGTGAGATCGACCGCCGGCAGCTGGAGCCGGCCGCTGACAGGACCTCCCGCCACGATCTCAAGAGCGCCGCGAATGGCATCGTCGCCGGAGCGTGCCTCGATGGCGTCGAGCGCAATCAGCCCTTCGCCAAGGCGCAGGCGAGCGGTGCCGGTGATGCCGCCACCAAAGCCGCCGGCGCCAAGCCCCGGCATCACGTTTGCCAGCACCGGCGCGGTGAAATTGAGGTCCATCGGCCCTGCCAGCTGGCCGGCCGCTCCCGGCGCCCAGCGCCCGCGCGCCTCGACCGACAGGCCCTCCTCGCCGCTGAGGGTCAGGGTCGGGCCGCCATCGGCCAGGCGCAAGCCGAGCCGCGTCGGCACCGCACCGTTGGCGGGCTCCGGCAGCCCGAGGGCGCGGAACAGCACGCCGCGCTCGCGGGCCGCCAGCGAAACCTCGCCGCCGCGCCAGGCGCCGGAGCGGTCGGCGCGGCCGCTGGCCTCCAGCATGAGGGGGCCAGCCCGGCCGCTGGCGCTCGCCAGCCACTCGTCGCCGCGCTCGCCGACAGTGCCCTCCAGCCTCACCGGCGCGACGCCCCGGAGCGCGCGAACAACTTGAGTCGCCTGGCTCGATTGGGTGAAGCGCTCGGCCAGCGCGCTGATCGCGTCCGCGCGGGCGGCGCTGACGGTGAAGCGCAGCGGCTCGGCGGGGTTCGGGCGCGAGGCGTCCAGCTCGAGGCCGTCGAAGCCGCGCAGGCTGACGCCATCGATGCGCCAACGCCCGGCGCCGCGCTGAAGGCGCATCGAGCCCGAGCCGGGCGGGCTCGCGCCGATGCGCATGCGCTCGCCGGTGAAGGACAGATCGAGGTCAACGACACTGAGCGAGGCCAGCGCGGTGATCGGGCGCACCAGGAATAGGGCGTCGGCAGAAGCGAAGGCGCCGCGAACGGCAAGCGCCCGCTCCGTGGAGTCGGCATCGCCGCGCGCTTCGCCGAACCGGCCTTGCGCCTGCCAGCGCGCAATCCGCCACCCTTCGGCCGTGGGCGACAGGTCCGCTTCCACGCGCATCTGTCCGAGCGCCGCGATATCCTCGGCGAGGCCCTGCGGCATGTCGAGGCGCTGCATGGCCAGCGCCACGCGTCGCAGGTCGGGCGCGTCGAGGCTGGCGGCGTACCGGTTCTCCGCGATGCGGCGGAAGCGCGCCGACGCGCCGGCGAACTTCGCCTGCCCGCCCTCGGCGCGCCAGCGTCCCTCGCGCCAGCGCAGCGCGAACTGCGTTTCGGTCGCCTCCTCGCCGCGATAGCCGATCTGGTCGGCGGCCAGCGTCACCTCCGTCTCAGGAAGCGCTGAGGCGGACAGACCGAGCGGCCTGATCGAGGCGGCGAGCGAGGCCTCGACCTGCTCGCGCTGGCCGAGCCAGAGCCCGAGATCCGCCCTGCGGGTCTGGAGCGCGACGCGGGCTGCCTGGCCGGGTCCGGCCGCCCAGGAGG
>JAIXZF010000254.1 GCA_027489835.1 Hyphomicrobiales bacterium | reverse complement strand
TCGAGGAAGAGCGTGCCGCCCTCGGCCTGCTCGAAGCGGCCGGCGCTGCGCTGGAGCGCGCCGGTGAAGGCGCCCTTCTCGTGCCCGAACAGCTCGGATTCGATCAGGTCGCGCGGGATCGCCGCCATGTTGACCGCGACGAAGGGGCCGGTCCGGCGCTTGCCATAATCATGGAGGGCGCGCGCCACGAGCTCCTTGCCCGTGCCCGACTCGCCGTTGATCATAACCGTCAGGTCGATCGGCATCAGGCGCGCCAGGGCGCGGTAGATTTCCTGCATGGCGGCCGAGCGCCCGACCAGCGGGATTTCCTCGGCCTCGGGGCTCTGATTGCCCGACATCTCGCCGCGCGGCCGCGACAGCGCGCGCCCGACGATTGCCACAAGTTCCTTCAGATCGAAGGGCTTGGGCAGGTATTCGTAAGCGCCGCGTTCGGATGCACGGATGGCCGTCATGAACGTGTTCTGTGCGCTCATCACGATGATCGGAACGTCCGGCCTGACGCGCTTGATGCGTGGCAGCATGTCGAAGGCGTTGCCATCGGGCATGACGACGTCGGTGATGATGAGGTCGCCCAGGCCCTGCGCGGCCCAGGTCCACAGCGTCGAGGCCTGCCCCGTGGCGCGGACTTCGTAGCCGGCGCGCGACAGGGCCTGATTGAGCACCGTCCTGATCGCCGCGTCGTCGTCCGCAACAATGATGCTGCCGTTAGGCATCTGCAATTCCTGTCATTCGCAATGTTGGGACGCGCGGGGCGACGTCGCGGCGCGGCAGCCGGAGAGTCTGGCCGGTTGCCCGGCTCACAGCCGCCGTCCGTCGAGCGATCGGTGGATCGGAAGCAGGACCCTGAAGGTGGTCCGCTTCGGAACGGATTCGCATTCGATGATCCCGCCGTGGTTGCCGATGATCTTCGCGACAAGTGCAAGACCGAGGCCACTGCCCTGCGCCTTCGTGGTCACGAACGGATCGAACAGGTGCGGCAGGATGTCCGTCGGCACGCCCTGCCCGTTGTCGCGGATGCAAATCTCGAGCGGCAGCGCGACGCGTTCTGAAAATCCCGGGCGCTGCATCCGGATTCCGGGCCTGAACGCCGTCGAGAGGATGATTTCACCATCCGGCGCCTCCGCGGGGATGGCTTCTGCCGCATTTTTAAGCAGATTGAGGAAAACTTGGACAAGCTGGTCGCGGGAGGCATAGACGGGCGGCAGGGACGGATCGTAGGCCTCGACGATCCTCAGATGCCGCGCGAAGCCGGAGATGGCCAGCCGCCTGACATGGTCGAGGACATCGTGGATGTTGACCGAACCACGCTCGCCCGGGCGGTCGTCGCCGAACATCTCGACGCGCTCGACGAGCTTCACGATCCGGTCGGTTTCCTCGCAGATCAGCCGGGTCAGGACGCGGTCCTCGTCGGGGACGGAGGTCTCGAGCAGCTGCGCCGCCCCCCGGATGCCCGAGAGCGGGTTCTTGATCTCGTGCGCGAGCATGGCGCCAAGCGCCGTCATCGACCGTGCGGCGCCACGGTGGGTGAGCTGGCGGTCCATCTTCTCGGCGATGGTGCGCTCCTGAAGCATCAGCACAACCGAACCGTCGGGATCGCGCAGGGGCGAGGCGAAGACATCGACGATCTTTTCCTTGCCCATGCGGGGCGAGCTCAGGTCCACGCGATATTCGGTGACGCTGGCGCCGCGGCGGCGCACCTCCTCGAGCAGCGAAAGCACGGGCGAGCCGAAGGGCAGGATCTCGCCGAGCGTCATCCGGCGCAGGACGGGCAGGCTAGACTGCAGGAAGTCCTCGGCGGCGCTGTTGGCCTCGAGGATCAGGCCCTCGCCATCGACCACCACTATGGGGATCGGCAGGACTCCGAAGACCCGATCCGGAAACTCCCTTGCCGCAACTCCGAACGTGCCTGCAATCATCGCGCGCAACTCTCGTGCTCAGGCCGCCAGACTGGCGGGCCCTGTCGTCTTGAAGGCCTCGGCCAGCAGCCGCCGGACTTCGGCCGCCGCGGTCGCGGTGCAGATGGCTGCCTTGTAGCCGAGGGCCAGGCCGCCGCCATGGCGGGCCGCGTCCTCGATCGCCGCAGCAAGATGCTTGCGGGCATGCCGCAGCCCGGCATCGTGGCCCATCATCGAGAGAAGGCCCTCGTAGTGCCGGAGCGTGGCTGCCAGCTTCACGTCGAGCGAAGGCTCCGCTGCCGGCTTGCCGCTGCGCAACTCGGCCGCGATCATGCCGGGCAGCCAAGGCCGTCCGAGGGCGGCGCGCCCCACCATCACCGCATCAGCCCCTGAAAGCGCCAGGCATCGCCGCGCATCGGCAGCGTCGGCGATGTCCCCGTTGGCGACGAGGGGCGTGGCCGGTAGGGCCTGCCGAACGGCATCGATGGCGGCCCAGTCGGCACGGCCCTTGTAGAATTGCTGCCGCGTGCGGCCATGCACGGTGATGACGGTGGCGCCCGCCTCGACGGCCCGGTGGGCCAGCAGCGGCGCATTCTGCGAGGCATCGTCCCAGCCCAGCCGCATCTTGACCGTCACCGGCCGCGCGGTTGCGGCCACCACCGCCTCGACCAGCCGCGCCGCATGGTCGGGATCGCGCATCAGCGCCGAGCCCGCCCAGCCGCCGGTCACTTTCTTGGCCGGACAGCCCATGTTGAGGTCGACGACGTCGGCGCCGCTCTGCTCGGCAAGCCGCGCCGCGTCAGCCAGCCAGCCAGCCTCGCAGCCCGCGAGCTGCACGACATGGGGGCTGACGCCGTTGCCTTCGGCCCGCAGGCGCGTCTCCTCATGGCCGCGGACGAACTCATCGGACGCGACCATCTCGCTGACGACATAGCTTGCGCCGAATTCCATCGCGATCCGGCGCAGGGCCAGGTCGGTTACGCCGGACATGGGCGCCAGCGCGACACGTGGCGCCGTCGATTGCCCGAATACGCCCGGCCAGACGCCTGATTTTTGTTCAACTGTCATAGTGCTGCACATTTAAGCGCTTTTTGTGCGGTGCGACAAAGGTTTTCTGCACCCCTCACCGAATCGGCAGCGACGGGATGACTCGAGGGCCGGGGTGCGGCTACAAAACCGTCATGACTCCGGCCTCGCCTTTCCCCGTTCCCGTCATCGCCGTCATCGTCGCGGCGGGGCGCGGGTTGAGGGCCGGCGGAGGACTGCCGAAGCAGTATCGCATGCTTGGCGGCAAGCCTGTGCTGACACGGACACTGGAGGCCTTCGCCGCATCACCGCTGGTCTCACGGATCGTCACGGCGGTGCACCCCGATGACATGGCGCACTATAAGGCGGCATCGGCCACCCTTCCCTCGACGCGACTCGGCCCTCCGGTGCCGGGAGGCGCAACGCGCTGTGCGACCGTCGCGAGGGCGCTCGCCGCCATCGATGCGCCGGACGAGGCCGTGGTGCTGATCCACGACGCGGCGCGGCCGTTCGTCAGCCTGGCCCTGATCGAGGCGGCCGTGACGACCGCCCTCCTCCACGGCTCGGCCATCCCCGCTCTGGACGTCACCGACACGGTGAAGCGGATCGACGCGGATGGCCGCATCGTCTCGACGCTGGACAGGGCCTCGCTCAGGACCGTGCAGACGCCGCAGGGCTTCAGGCTCGGCGCGATCCGGGCGGCGCACGCAAAGGCGTCCGCTGCAGGCCGCGACGACTTCACGGACGATGCCGCCGTGCTCGAATGGGCCGGCGTCGAGCCGGCGACATTCGCTGGCGACCCGGCCAACATCAAGCTGACGAGGTCAGAGGATTTCATGAGCGCCGAACGCCGCCTGTCGCCCACACCCCGCAGCCTGCGGACGCGGGTCGCCACCGGCTACGACGTCCACGCCTTCGGACCGGGCGACCATGTCTGGCTCGGCGGCGTGCGCATCGCCCATGACAGAGGCGTCGTCGCGCATTCGGATGGCGACGTCGCGCTGCACGCGCTCTGTGACGCGCTGTTCGGCGCCATCGGGGATGGGGACATCGGCGTTCATTTCCCCCCGAGCGACGAGCGCTGGCGCGGAGCCTCTTCGGACCGGTTCCTCGCCTTCGCCTGCGAGCGCGTCGCGGCACGCGGCGGGGTGATCGACCATGTCGACCTCAGCATCATCTGCGAACGGCCGAAGGTCGGCCCGCATCGCGACGCCATGCGGGCGCGCATCGCCGAGGTGGCGGGCATCAGCACCGATCAGGTCGGTCTGAAGGCGACAACCTCCGAGCGCCTCGGTTTCATCGGCCGGGCGGAAGGCTTGGCCGCGCTCGCGACCGTGACGCTGCGACTGCCGGAGGATGGGCCCGATGAGCGCTGACGACACGATCGACGACCTCGCGCGGCGCGCCCTTGCCGCCTGCCGTTCTCGCGGCTGGATGGCGACCTCGGCCGAAAGCTGCACGGGCGGGCTCGTCGCAGCCGCTCTGACGGCCATCGCCGGCTCTTCCGATGTCGTCGAGCGCGGCTTCGTGACCTACTCGAACGCCGCGAAGGCCGAGATGCTCGGCGTGTCCACCGCGCTGATCGAGGCGCACGGGGCGGTCAGCAGGCCGGTGGCGGAAGCCATGGCGCGCGGCGCGCTCGTCCATTCGCGCGCCGATGTGGCGGTGTCGATCACCGGCATCGCCGGGCCAGGCGGCGGCAGCGAGGCCAAGCCGGTGGGTCTCGTGCACCTCGCCTGCGCCACGCGTGACGGCGCACTGGCGCATCTCGAACGGCGCTATGGCGATCTCGGCCGCGCCGGGATCCGCGAAGCGGCCGTCCGCGATGCGCTCGCGCTCATCGCGTCAGCTGCCGGTCCTCGCGGAACCTGAGCCAGCCGGCCGCGAGCACGTTGGAGAAATCGTCGGTCCACGGCGTGATGCCCGTCTGATCGCGGCCGATGGCGCGCCAGTGGCCGCCCTTGTCCCCTGCCTGCAGCGCGGCCAGCACGGAGGGGCGGTCGGTCACCAGCGCGATGTCCGTGGAGGCCTTGCCGGCCTTGAGCTCCGCTGCGGTGAGGTCCTGCTTCATGCTGCGCCATGTCTCGAGGCCAAGCGTCGCGGCGGTTGCGGCGACGAAGGGCGCGAGCGTCAGGTTGCGGTTCGACAGATGGAAGACGATCGAGCCGCCCGGGGCGAGCTTGGCCCGATACAGATCTATCGCCTCGCGCGTCAGGAGATGGACGGGGATCGAATCCGACGAGAAGGCATCCACGATGATCATGCCGTAGCGCGCGGGCGCCGCATCCTGCAGCTTCAGCCGCGCATCGCCGAGCACGATCCTGGCGTCAGGCGCGCATTTGTCGAGGAAGGTGAAGTGGCTGGGATCGCGCGCGATGCGGACGACGTGCGGATCGATCTCGTAGAAACTCCACGCCTCGCCCGGCCGCTTGAGGCAGGCCTGGGAGCCAGTGCCCAGCCCGATGACGGCGACATGGCCGAGCGATCCGCCCATGGCCTCGCGCGTGGCGGCGATGGCCTGATCGAACGGGCTGCCGCGATAGTAGTAGGTCAGCGGCTCCGGCGGCAGGCCGTTGACGATCTCAGCGATGCGCTGAGCGCCATGGAAAGTCGTGCCGTGCGCGAGGTAGCGCAGCGTGCCATCTTCCGACGTGGTGATCTTGCTCACGCCGAAGAACGAGCGGACCGAGACCGTCTTGCTGGTGAAGGCTGGCGCGAGGTTCAGCGTGGCGAGCACCGGGGCGAGGATCAGCGCGAGGCGGCGCGCATCCGGAACGAGCGCCATCAGGCCGACGAGGCCGAGGCAGACGCCGGTAAGGCCAAGCGCGCTCCTGAAGCCCGCCGACGCGGTGGCGGGCGAGATCAGGGCGAGGACGACGAGCGATGCGGCCAGCACGCCGAGGCCCGCCATGAGCTGGGCGCGCGGCGTCAAGTGCGGTCGCCCGGCGAAGCGGACAACCAACGCGGCGAAGAGCAGGATGCCGTATTCGGCGACGCTGTCGAAAAGGTGGGGCGACAGCAGGCCGGCGAAGATGCCGCCGAGAACGCCGCCGACCGACATCCAGACATAGAATTCGGTCAGGCGCTCAGCCTTCGGCCTCAGCCGTGCGAGCTCGCCGTGGAAGACCATCGCCGTGGCAAAGAAGCCCAGCAGCGTGAAGAGGAGCGCGGCCGCCGCGCCCGTGCCGACAAGCACGCCTCCGAAGGCGAAGGCGGCGATGACGAGGGAAGGCTGCACCGCCACCATGGCGAGATGCGGCAGGATCGGCCGGCGTTGGAAGGTGACGATGAAGGTGAGGAGGAACAGCGCGAGCGGAATGACCCAGAGCAGCGGGGCCGCGGCGACATCCGTCGAGATATGCGCGGTGACGGCGACCAGCAGGCCCGATGGCACGAAGGCGAGCGCGCACCAGCGAC
>JAIXZF010000071.1 GCA_027489835.1 Hyphomicrobiales bacterium | reverse complement strand
GCGCTGACCTGGCGCTGGGGCGACCACTCGATGCGCGCCAACCTGCCGAAGTATCGCAGCGACGCGATGGAGGAGGAGCAGCGCAAGGGCGATCCCGTCGCGCGGCTTGAGGCGCGGCTTGCCGAGCGGCAGGTCCGTCCGGACCGGATCGGCGCGGTCCATGCGGCCGGCAACGCGGAGATCGAGGCCGCCATCACCGCGGCGAAGACCGCGCCCGAGCCGGCTCTCGCCGTGCTGGTCGAGGCCGTGACCTCGCCGCATGCGGATCATGGCCCCGAGCCCGGCGAGGCGTCATCCCGTCGCGAGCTGTCGATGGTGGAGGCCATCCGGGAGGCGATCGACCAGGAGATGGCGCGCGACGGCTCCGTCTTCGTCATCGGCGAGGATGTCGGCAAGATCGGCGGCATCTTCGCCTGCACGCGCGGGCTCATCGACAAATACGGCCCCGAAAGGCTGCGCGACACGCCGATTTCCGAAGGCATCATCTCGAATGCTGCGGTCGGCGCGGCGATCACGGGGATGCGCCCCGTCGTCGAAATCCAGATCTTCGATTTCGTCACGCTGATGATGGATGCCATCGTCAACCAGGCGGCCAAGTTCCGCGCCATGCTGGGCGGCGCGCCCAAGGTGCCGATTGTATTCCGTGGGCCCCAGGGCGGCGGCATCAGGCTTGCGGCGCAGCACTCGCAATCGCTGGAAGCGTGGTTCTGCCATGTGCCGGGCCTGGTGGTGATGGCGCCGTCCACGCCCTACGACGCCAAGGGGCTGCTGACCGCCGCGATCCGCGACGACAACCCCGTCGTCTTCCTCGAGCACAAGCTGCTCTACGTGCAGGCGAAGGGGATGGTGCCGGAGGAGCCCTATGCCATTCCCATCGGCAAGGCCGACATCAAGCGCAGCGGCGCGGATGTGACGGTGATTGCCACCATGGCGATGGTGGCGCCGGCGCTGGCGGCGGCGCGGCAGCTGGCGCGCGATGACGGCATCGAGGTCGAGGTGATCGACCCGCGCACGCTCAGGCCGCTGGACACCGGGACCATCCTCGCCTCCGTGCGCAAGACCCATCGCTGCGTCGTCGTGCATGAGGGCTGGACCAAGTTCGGCTTCGGCGCCGAGGTGGCCGCCATGATCATGGAGGAGGCCTTCGACTGGCTGGACGCGCCGGTGGCGCGCATCGGCATGGACGGCGTGCCGATGCCCTACAACGACACGCTGGAGCGCGCGGTGATCCCCTCCGCGCCGGACATCGTCAGGGCCGTTAAGGCCGTGATGTACAGGAGCTGAGCCATGGCGCGCCGTTCGTTCCGCGAGGTGCTGGCCCAGGAGCGCGTCACGCTCGGCACCTGGTCGCAGATCGCATCCGAGGAGGTGATCGACATGGTGGGCGGCGCCGGGTTCGATTTTTCCATCATCGACTGCGAGCATGGCGCCTTCGGAATCGAAACGGCCGAAAGGCTCATCCGAGCCTGCGACGCCAACGGCCTCGCCCCCACGGTGCGGGCCCCCTTCGCCGACCCGGTCTTCATCGGCCGGGCGCTGGATGCGGGAGCCTCGGCCGTGATCGTCCCGGGCATCGCCACGGCGGCGCAGGCAGCGGCCATGGTCGCCGCGGGCCGCTTCGCGCCCGAAGGCTCTCGCGGGGCCTGTCCCTGCGTGCGCGCGGGCGGCCATTTCATCACTGACTGGCGGGGCTACGTCGGTCTCCAGCGCGCCGAAACCGGCGTGATCGCGCTGGTGGAGACCGCGCAGGGCCTCGCCGACATCGAGGGCATCTGCAGGACCGAAGGGCTGCTGGCCCTCCTGATCGGGCCTTTCGACCTGTCCGTGTCGCTCGGCTTCGCGGGCGACTACCTTCATCCGGAGGTTCAGAAAGCGATCGACCGCATGCTTGAGGCCGCCCGGGCCGCCGGCCTTCCCGTCATCGCGCCAGTCTTCAATCCCGACGCTGCCGAGGCCAGGAAGCAGCAGGCGCGCTGGGCGGAAAAAGGTGTTCGTTGCTTCGTCGTCGGTACCGACAAGATCATCATGGCGAACGCGTTGCGCTCCTACTGCAAGGCGCTGCTGTAGGCAGCGTCCTCTCGGCCGTCAGGACGCCGAACCGGGCTCGGCCATCTTGCGGTGCTGCCGGGCCAGCACGCCGGGCGGGGTGACGTTGGCGATGGTCGACTGGATCTTGTTCGACCAGCCGGCCACGATGTCGCCATCCCCACGCATCATCGCTTCGAACCCTGTCTTGGCCACCATCGCCGGGTCATCCTTGGCGCCGGCCCCGACCTTGGTGTCGACCATGTCCGCCCTGTCGAAGAATTCGGTGTCCGTTGCGCCCGGCTCGAGCACGGTGACCGTGACCTCCGTGTCGCTCAACTCCTCGCGCAACGCGAAGGAGAACGAGTTCATGAAGGCCTTGGTGCCGTTGTAGACGGCCTGGAACGCGCCCGGCATGTAGCCCGCGATCGAGCCCGTAATGAGGATGCGCCCGGCATTGGCCTCACGCATGTCGCGGGCAATGGCCTGGATGAGATAGATCGTCCCCGTCACGTTGGTGTCGATGACGTGACGGATATCGTCGAAATCCTGGTCGAGGAAGCCATGGCCGAGCCCGTGGCCGGCATTGGCGAACAGCGCGCTGACGGGCCGGCCCATCTTGCGGGCCGCCTCGATCACGGCGTCGTTGCCCTCGATGGTCGACAGGTCGACCTCCACGGCCTCGACATGCTGCGCGCCGGCGGCCCGGAAGTTGTCGCAAGGCGTTTCGAGGCTACGATCGGCCGCGACGACGAGGTCGTATCCGCGGCGGGCACAAAGCAGCGCAAGTTCGTAGCCGATGCCGCTCGATGCGCCGGTGACAACGGCGAGGGGGCGAAAGAACTGGGCCATGGCACGAATTATCCTGATTTCGAAAGGGGAAAATCGGGTGGTGAACCGCGCGCCGCCGGATTTTGTTCCAGCCGTGCCGGGCGATCCGCTGCTCCGTTCCACCTGAACCTTCGCCTCGTCCGAACGTTCTCGCTGGGTCCCGCCCGGCCAGGTCCAAGCCTCGCGCCCGGCGGTTCGATGGGAGGAAGGCATGAAGGCGCTCTGCTGGCACAAGAAGGGGGATATCCGCTGCGAGACGGTCCCCGATCCGAAGATCGAACATCCGCGCGATGCCATCATCAGGGTGACCTCCTGCGCCATCTGCGGCTCGGATCTGCACCTCTACAACGGCGTGATCCCCACCATGGAAAGCGGTGACATCGTCGGCCACGAGACCATGGGCGAAGTCGTCGAGGTCGGTTCCGAAGTGAAGAACCTCAAGGTCGGCGACCGCGTGGTCGTGCCCTTCACCATCTCTTGCGGCGAATGCTTCTTCTGCAAGCGCGGCTTCTTCTCGGGCTGCGAACGGTCGAACCCCAACAAGAAGATGGCCGAGGAGCTGTGGGGCGCGTCCCCTGCCGGCCTGTTCGGCTATTC
>JAIXZF010000318.1 GCA_027489835.1 Hyphomicrobiales bacterium | reverse complement strand
CTGGGCCCGCAACGGCTCGGACATCCCGACCCTGATGGGCGCCGAGTTCGCCACCTTCCTCAAGGCCGAGATCGCCCGCTGGGGCAAGGTCGTGAAGGACGCCAACGTCGGGCTCTGAGCCCTCGCGTTTCAGGACGACGCCGCACAACAAGACTGGGTTCCGGGTTCGCTTCGCGCCCCGGACACCCGCAGGCACGGCGGCTCACCCCCTCGGGTTTCCGGGGCCATGCAGCGACAGCGGAATGGAACCCGGAGCCCAGCCTCCGGCATGTGGCCCGAGCCGTGCATGATGTGAAATCGCGTCTTTCGCGCGGCTCCGGCCGGTGCGAGGATGATGCTTCGCCTGCCGATCCGAAAGCGCCTGCCGCCGCATGACTGTTCCGCCTCCCCTCGTTTCGGCCCAGGGCATCGTCAAGCGCTTCGGGTCCCTCCTTGCGAACGACCATGTCAGCCTCACCGTCGCGGAAGGCGAGACCCATGCGCTGCTCGGCGAGAATGGCGCGGGCAAGTCCACCTTCGTGAAAATCCTCTACGGCCTGCTCCAGCCGAGCGAGGGCACGCTGTCCTGGCGCGGTGAGGAGGTCAGGCTGCGCAGCCCGGCCGAGGCGCGGAGGCTCGGCATCGGCATGGTCTTCCAGCATTTCTCGCTGTTCGACGCGCTGACGGTGGCCGAGAACGTGGCGCTGGCGCTCGATGGCGCCGAACCGGTGCCCTCCGTCGCCCGCCGCCTCGCCGAGGTGTCGCGCGCTTACGGTCTGCCGCTCGAGCCGGCGCGCGAGGTCTGGCGGCTCTCGGTCGGCGAGCGCCAGCGTATCGAGATCGTGCGCTGCCTGATGCAGAATCCGAAGCTGCTGATCCTCGACGAGCCCACCTCCGTGCTGACCCCGCAGGAGACGGAAGGGCTGTTCGGGACGCTGGCGCGCATCAAGGCCGAGGGCTGCGCCATCCTCTACATCTCGCACAAGCTTGAGGAGGTCCGCCGCCTGTGCGAGACGGCCACGATCCTGCGCCATGGCAAGGTCGTCGAAACCTGCGATCCGCGCGCGGTCAGCGCCGGCATGCTGGCGCAGATGATGGTTGGCGTCGGCATCCCGCCGACCCGGCACGATCCGCTGGAACAGGCCGGGCCGGTGCGCCTCGACGTCCGCTCGCTGTCCGCGCCCTCGCCCGACGCGCATGGCACGAGCCTGAAATCCATCAGCCTCGATGTCCGCGCCGGCGAAGTGTTGGGCGTGGCGGGCGTGGCGGGCAATGGCCAGGATGAGCTCTTCGCATTGCTGTCGGGCGAGATGCCGGCGGCCTCGGCCGAAACCGTCATCATCGACGGCGTGCCGGTCGGCCGTGCCGGCATCAACGCTCGGCGCAAGCTGGGCGGCGCCTTCGTGCCGGAAGAGCGGCTGGGCCACGCCGCGGCCCCGCGCTTCCGGCTCTCCGAGAACGCGCTCGCCTCGGGCCACGCCACCAACGGCTTCGTCCGCGCCGGCTTCGTCGATCGCGGCGCGGCCCTGTCCTGGGTGGACCGCGTCACGAAGGCTTTCGATGTCCGGAAAGGCCCGCGCGACCCCGAGGCCAAGGCGCTGTCGGGCGGCAATCTCCAGAAATTCGTGGTCGGCCGCGAAATCCTGCGCAAGCCGCGCCTGCTCATCGTCGCGCAGCCCACCTGGGGCGTGGATGCGGGCGCCGCGGCGCTGATCCGGCAGGCGCTGGTCGATCTCGCGCGCGGCGGGGCTGCGGTGCTTGTCATCAGCCAGGACCTCGACGAGCTGTTCGAGATATCGGACCGCATGGCCGTGATCTTCCATGGCCGGCTGTCGCCTGCGCAGGATGCGCGCGGGCTGGCGCGTGAATCCGTCGGCCTCTTGATGGGCGGCGCGGGCTTCGCGCCCGATGCGGCGGAGGCGGCGTGATGCGGCTGGTCCTGACCAAGCGCGAGGACGCCTCGCCCTGGATGAGCCTGGTATCGCCGCTTGTTGCGGTAGCGCTCACGCTTGTCTCCGGCGCGGTGATGTTCGTGCTGCTTGGCCTCGATCCGATCAAGGCGCTCGGCATCTACTTCATCTCGCCGATCTCGGACGTCTGGGCGCTGCAGGAGCTTGCGGTGAAGGCCACCCCGCTGGTGCTGATCTCGGTCGGGCTGTCGCTCTGCTACCTGTCCAACAACTGGAATATCGGCGCCGAAGGCCAGTTCGTCATGGGCGCCATCTTCGGCGGAGCCGTTGCCATCGCGACCCACGGCGTCGCCAACGGTCCCTGGGTCTTCCCCGCCATGATGCTGGCCGGCATGGTCGGCGGCGCGCTCCTCGCTCTCGTTCCGGCGCTGCTGAAAACGCGCTTCTCAGCCAATGAAATCCTCACCAGCCTGATGCTGGTCTACGTGGCTGAACTCCTGCTCGACTGGCTGGTGCGCGGCCCCTGGCGCGATCCGCAGGGCTTCAACTTCCCGCAAAGCGTGATGTTCGAGCCCGAGGCGCAGGCTTTGCGGCTGATGGCCGATGGGCGCGTCAACATCGGCTCGCTCATCGCGGTCGTGGTGGTCATCCTTGGCGCCATCCTGCTCGGGCGCACGCTCAAGGGCTTCGAGATCAGGCTGGTGGGCGAAGCGCCGCGCGCGGCGCGCTTCGCCGGCTTTTCCGAAAAGCGCATGACCTGGACCGTCTTCGCCATTTCGGGCGCGCTCGCAGGCCTCGCCGGCATCATCGAGGTGGCGGGCACCATGGGCCAGCTCCAGCCCTCCATTTCGCCGGGCTACGGCTTCACCGCAATCATCGTCGCCTTCCTCGGCCGGCTCAACCCTGTGGGCTGCCTCATCGCAGGGCTGTTCCTCGCCGTCACCTTCATCGGCGGCGAGAACGCGCAGATTTCGCTGAGGCTTCCACTCGACGTCACCCGCGTCTTCCAGGGCATGCTGCTGTTCTACGTGCTCGCATGCGATGCCTTCCTCACTTACCGCATCCGCCTGGTGCGCGGCGAGGGAGCCGCCGCATGACCATGTTCGAAGCCATCCTTCTCACCATCATCACCGCCTCGACCCCGCTGCTGATCGCCGCCGTGGGCCAGCTCGTCGTCGAGCGCTCCGGCGTGCTCAACCTCGGCATGGAAGGCATGATGATCATGGGCGCGGCCTGCGGCTTCGCCGTCGCCATCCTCACCGGCAACAGCGCGATCGGCATAGTGGCTGCCATCATCGCGGGCATGGCGATGTCGCTGATCTTCGCGGCCCTGACGCTGGGCCTCGCAGCCAATCAGGTGGCCTCAGGCCTCGCGCTCAGCATTTTCGGGCTGGGGCTGTCCGGCGTGATCGGCGCGCCCTTCGTGGGCGCCAAGCGCGACGCGATGCCCCGGCTTGACCTGCCCGTGCTGAGCGACCTGCCGATCATCGGCAAGGCGCTCTTCGGGCAGGACCCTTACGTCTACGCCTCGTTTGCCCTCACCTTCGGCGTCTGGTGGTTCCTGTTCCGCACCCGGCCCGGGCTGGTGCTGCGCGCCTGCGGCGAAAGCCATGCCTCGGCCCATGCGCTGGGTTATCCGGTGCTGAAGATCAGGCTGCTGGCCATCCTGTTCGGCGGCGGCTGCGCCGGGCTGGCGGGGTCCTATCTCAGCCTGGTCTACACGCCGTTCTGGTCGCCCGGCATGACGGCGGGGCGCGGCTGGATCGCGCTCGCCATCGTCGTCTTCGCCTCCTGGCTGCCCTGGCGCGCCATGGCGGGCGCCTATCTCTTCGGCGGCATCACCATCCTGCAGCTCCACGCCCAGGGCGCGGGTGTGCGCATTCCCTCCCAGCTCATGGCGGCCCTGCCCTATCTCGTGACGATCATCGCCCTCGTCATCATCATGAGCCGGCGCACTGGCCAGCAGACCGCGCCGGCCTCGCTCGGCACGCCCTTCGTGCCGGACCGCTGAGGGCAGCGCCCCGCCTCAAAGCTGGCTGGCCGTCCTTGCGAGCGAAGCGACGCAACGCGGGAATACCGCTGGGCGCTCGCGGCGACGAAGCCGCGCAGGCAGCGGCAGGCAATGCCCCGATGCCATTCTCCGAAGCAGCAAAGTGGAGAGAGTCAATCCACATTCTTGATCTGCATAATATAGCCGGGGCTGCGGCATTGACGAACACTGGCCGAGGCATAGTTCTTGCTATGATAATACGTATTATTACATAGCAACGGAGTGAAATCATGCAGATCAATCGTCGTCAGGTGCTTCAGGGCGCGACCGCGCTCGGCGCTGCGGCCGGCCTCGGCCAGCCGGCCTTCGCCCAGGCCAATCCGCTCCAGGTGGGTTTCATCTATGTCGGCCCGGTCGGCGATTTCGGCTGGTCCACCATGCACGATGTCGGCCGCAAGCGCCTCGAGGAGGTCATGGGCCCGGCCGTGAAGACCACCGCCGTCGAGGCGGTCGCCGCCAACGACATGGAGCGCGTGGCGACCCAGCTCGCCCGCCAGGGCCACCGGCTGATCTTCACCACCTCCTTCTCCTTCTTCCAGCCAACCATGCGCGTTGCGCCCACCCTGCCGAACGTCTTCTTCGAGAGCGCCACCGGCACGCGCACCGCCGACAACGTCTCGCTCTACAATGCCCGCTTCTATGAGGGGCGCTACGTGCAGGGCGTGATCGCGGCGCGGAAGTCCAAGACCAAGACCATCGGCTACATCGCGGCCTTCCCGGTTCCCGAGGTCATCCATGCCATCAACACCGTGATGCGCGGCGCCTGGTCGGTCGACCCTTCAATGAAGATCCGCGTGATCTGGGCCAATGCCTGGTTCAACCCGGGCCGCGAGGCCGACGCCGCTCGCGCGCTGATCGACCAGGGCTGCGACGTGATCTGCCAGCACACCGACAGCCCGGCCCCGCTGCAGCTCGCCAATGAGCGCGGCGTGTTCGGCTTCGGCCAGGCCTCCGACATGACGCGCTTCGCGCCGAAGGCCCACCTGACCTCCAGCGTCAATAACTGGGGCGACTATTATGTCGAACGCGCCAAGGCCGTGATCGCCGGCACCTGGAAGCCCGGCGATGTCTGGGGCGGGCTCAACTCCGGCATGTTCAAGCTGGCCGCCTTCACCAACATGACGCCCGAGGAAGCATCCGAGGCCCAGAAGGTCGCCGAAGCCCTGTCCAGCGGGCGCCTGCACCCCTTCGACGGCCCGATTGTCCGTGCCGACGGCACCGAGGCCGTGGCCGCCGGCGGCCGCCTGACCGACGACCAGATCCGTGCGATGAACTACTTCTACCGCGGCGTCGAGGTTTCGCTGCCGGCCTGAGCCTCGCTCGGTACGACGGCTCGGCGCTCACCGCCGGGCCGTCATCGCAACCGCAGCGACCCGGCTCTCCGCCAGTGCGCGGCGCTGGATTGCTCCGTCGCTTCGCTCCTCGCAAAGACGAACCACCCACGAAAAAAGGCGGCTCGCGAGAGCCGCCTTTTTCATTGCCGGGTATGCTCGTCTCAGAACCGTGGCGGCGGCAGGTCCAGCCCGCCCGGCCCGCCGAGCCCCGGCACCAGGATGTTGTCGAGCTGGCGCTGCACCTCGGCCGGATCGACTTGCTTCACCGAGTCCCGATAATGCAGCACGAGCTGGGGCGCGAAATACACGACCAACACCATGAAAATCTGGATCAGGATGAAGGGCACGACGCCACGATAGAGCGTTGTCGTCTCGATGCCTTCGATGCGCTTGCCCGTGATTTTGTCCATGTAAGCCAGCCTTGGCGCCACGCTTCGCAGATAGAACAGCGCGAAGCCGAAGGGCGGCGTCAGGAAGCTGGTCTGCATGTTCATCGCCATCAGCACGCCGAACCAGACGATGTCGATCTTCAGCGCCTCGGCCGGCGCCACCAGCAGCGGCATCAGGATGAAGGCGATCTCGAAGAAGTCGATGAAGCAGCCGAGGATGAACACCACGAT
>JAIXZF010000442.1 GCA_027489835.1 Hyphomicrobiales bacterium | reverse complement strand
TG
Source organism: Hyphomicrobiales bacterium (assembly GCA_027489835.1). GTDB lineage: Bacteria > Pseudomonadota > Alphaproteobacteria > Rhizobiales > Beijerinckiaceae > Allobosea. The sequence continues at coordinate 6,914 of JAIXZF010000442.1, read as the reverse complement.
GAGGTGGCGCTGGGCGTCTTGTTCGAGCGGCTGCCGCGGCTGAGGCTGGCGAGCCGGCCGCTCTACCGCGACAGCTATCATTTCCACGGGCTGGAGCGGCTGGACGTGGCGTGGTGAGCGCCGGTTGGTGTCATCCCCGGCGCACCGCAGGTGCGGGAAGGGGATCCATCCACAATCGGATGGCGATGCATCCCCTTCCCGACGCCAGGGGCGTCGCCGGGGATGACACTCTTCACAGCCCCGGCAGGTTCAGCCCCTTCTCCCGCGCGCAATCCCGCGCGATGTCGTAGCCGGCATCGGCATGGCGCATCACGCCCGTCGCCGGGTCGTTCCACAGCACCCGCTCCAGCCGGCGCGCGGCCTCCGGCGTGCCATCCGCGAGGATGACCACGCCCGAATGCTGCGAATAGCCCATGCCGACGCCCCCGCCATGGTGCAGCGAAACCCAGGTGGCGCCCGATGCGGTGTTCAGCAGCGCATTCAGCAGCGGCCAGTCCGACACGGCGTCAGAGCCGTCCTTCATGGCTTCCGTCTCGCGGTTGGGCGAGGCGACGGAGCCCGAATCGAGATGGTCGCGGCCGATCACCACCGGCCCGATCTCGCCCCGCGCCACCATCTCGTTGAAGGCGAGGCCGAGCCGGTGCCGGTCGCCGAGGCCCACCCAGCAGATGCGCGCCGGCAGGCCCTGGAACTTGATGCGCTCCTTGGCCATGTCGAGCCAGTTGTGCAGATGCGCGTCGTCCGGCATCAGCTCCTTCACCTTCGCGTCGGTGCGGGCGATGTCCTCGGGATCGCCCGAGAGCGCGGCCCACCGGAACGGGCCGATGCCGCGGCAGAAGAGCGGGCGGATATAGGCCGGCACGAAGCCGGGGAAGTCGAAGGCGTCGGCCACGCCCATGTCCTTGGCCATCTGGCGGATGTTGTTGCCGTAATCCAGCGTGGGTATGCCCATGTGGTGGAAGTCGAGCATCGCCTTGACGTGCAGCGCCATCGACTGCTTGGCGGCCAGCGTCGTGCCGGCAGGGTCGCTCGCCTTGCGGTCCTCCCAGTCGGCGAGCGTCCAGCCGGCCGGCAGGTAGCCGTTGAGCGGATCATGCGCCGAGGTCTGGTCGGTGACAACGTCGGGGCGGATGCCGCGCCTGACCATGTCGGGGAAGATCTCGGCGGCGTTGCCGAGCACGCCCACGGACACGGCCTTGCCCTCGGCATGGTGCCGCCTGACGATCTCCAGCGCCTCGTCGACGCTGCCCGCCTTCATGTCGAGATACTTCGTGCGCAGCCTGAACTCGATCGAGGAGGGCTTGCATTCGATGGCGATCATCGAGGCGCCGGCCATGGTGGCGGCGAGCGGCTGGGCCCCGCCCATGCCGCCCAGGCCCCCGGTGAGGATCCACTTGCCCTTGAGCGAGCCGCCGAAATGCTGGCGCCCGACCTCCGCGAAGGTCTCGTAGGTGCCCTGCACGATGCCTTGCGTGCCGATGTAGATCCAGGAGCCGGCCGTCATCTGGCCGTACATCATCAGCCCGAGCTTATCGAGATGATGGAAGTGCTCCCAATTGGCCCAGCCCGGCACGAGGTTGGAGTTGGCGATCAGCACGCGCGGCGCGTCGCTATGGGTACGGAAGACGCCGACCGGCTTGCCCGACTGCACCAGCAGCGTCTCGTCGCTTTCGAGGTTCTTGAGCGCGTGGACGATGCGGTCGAAGCTCTCCCAGTCGCGCGCGGCCCGGCCGATGCCGCCATAGACCACCAGCTCCTCGGGCTTTTCCGCCACCTCGGGATCGAGGTTGTTCATCAGCATCCGAAGCGGCGCCTCGGTGGCCCAGCTCTTGGCGTTGAGCGTCAGGCCCCTCGGGCTGCGGATGATGCGGGAATTGTCGATGCGGGAGTTCATGGCGTTCCTCATGAGAGCCCGGCGGCGGTGACCAGCAGGGTTTCGAGCAGGTTGGACAGCGTCGTCTGGAGCGGTTTGGCGATGTCGGGGGCGAAGCGCCAGGGAGGCCGTTCCTCGGCGAGGTAGGCGCGCATCGCGATCTCCATCTGCACCGCGTGCACGCCATCCTCCGGCTGCCCGTAATGGCGCGTGATCCAGCCGCCCTTGAAGCGGCCGTTGACGGCGGCGCCGAGCCCGCTGGCCTTGACCACATGCGCCGAGACCGCCTCGAGCGCCGCGGCGCAGGAGGCGCCGGAATTCGTGCCGAGATTGAGGATGGGCAGCTCCCCGTCGAACAGGCGCGGGATCGCCGAGCGGATCGAATGGCAGTCATAGAGCAGGCAAAAGCCGTGGCGCGCCTTCACCCGCGCGATCTCGGCTTCGAGCGCATCGTGATAGGGATCGAAATAGGCTTCGATCCGCCGCCGCGTCTCCGCAACGTCCGGCTCCGTGAGCCAGATCGGCTCGCCATCGAACGTCGTGGTGGGGATGAGCTCTGTGGTGGCCTGCCCGGGATAGAGCGATGTTCCTGACGGGTCACGGTTCAGGTCGATCACGTAGCGCGACAGATGCGCCTCGATCACCGACGGCTTGAACCGCTCGGCGAAGCTGTAGAGTTCGCGCATGTGCCAGTCGGTGTCGGCGAGTTGGCGGCCCGTCTCGTTGAGCTGGTCCCAGACCTCGTCCGGCACGCGCGTGCCCGGGTGCGGCATGGAGAGGATCAGCGGGCTGTCGCCTTCGGTGAGCGTGAATGTCTTCATCGCGGCCGCCTCCTCATGCCTCAATGAGCCCGCCCAGCACATCGGCATGCGGCTCGCTGAGGGTTCCGGCCCGCACCAGCGCGGCGCAGGCTTCCATCTCGCCCGCGATCGCGCGGTCACGGTCGAGGAAGGGCGACGCCGTCCTGATGGCCGCCATCGCCAGCGCAAGGCGCGGAGAGGTGGCGAGCGGCGCGCGCATCTCGACGCCCTGCGCCGCCATCATCGCCTCGATGCCGAGGATGCGCGACAGGTTCTCGGCCATCGGCCCGAGCCGCCGCGCGCCATGGGTGGCCATCGAGACATGATCCTCTTGATTGGCGGAGGTGGGGATGGTGTCGATCACGGCCGGCGCCGCCTTCTGCCGGTTCTCGGAGGCGAGCGCGGCGGAGGTGACCTCGGCGATCATGAAGCCCGAATTCAGCCCCGGCTCCGGCGTCAGGAAAGCCGGCAGGCCCGACAGCACGGGGTCCACCAGCATTGCGCAGCGGCGCTGGGCGATGTTGCCGATCTCGGTGGCGGCCAGCGCCAGCATGTCGGCTGCGAAGGCCACGGGCTCGGCGTGGAAATTGCCGCCCGACAGGATCTCGCCCGTCGCCAGCACGACGAGCGGGTTGTCCGTCACGGCGTTGGCCTCGTCGCGCAGCATCCGCGCCGCGGACCGTACCACGTCGAGCGCGGCTCCCATCACCTGGGGCTGGCAGCGGATCGAATAGGGGTCCTGCACGCGCGGATCGTCCGCCAGATGCGAGCGGCGGATGACGCTGTCCTCCATCAGGGCGCGCAGCGCTCTTGCCACGGCGACCTGCCCCGGCTGGCGGCGCAACTCGTGGATCGCGGGATGGAACGGCGTGTCCGAGCCGGCGATTGCATCGGTCGACAGCGCGCCGATCACCAGCGAGGCTTCGAGGCAGCGCTCGATGGCGAACAACCCGTCGAGCGCCAGCGCTGTGGAGACCTGCGTGCCGTTGAGGAGGGCGAGCCCTTCCTTGGGCCCGAGCGTCACCGGCGCGAGCCCGGCGCTGGCCAGCGCCCCCGCGCCATCCATGCGCAGTCCCTCCACCACCGCCTCGCCTTCGCCGATCAGCACGGCTGCGAGATGGGCCAGCGGCGCCAGATCGCCCGATGCCCCCACCGAACCTTGCGCCGGGATGATGGGCATCACGCCCCGCTCCAGCATGGCGAGCAGCAGCTTCACTGTCGCGGGCTGCACGCCCGAGGCGCCCTGCGCGAGGCTTGCGAGCTTAAGGCCCAGCACGAGCCGCACCACCGGTTCAGGCAGCGGCTCGCCGACGCCCGCGCAATGGGAGCGCACGATGTTGACCTGCAATTCGCTGAGCTTGTCGGCCGGGATGCGGATCGACGCCAGCTTGCCGAAACCGGTGTTGACGCCATAGACCGCGTCATTGCCACGCGCGGCGCGCAGAAGGTGCTGATGGCCCATCTCGATGTCGGGCCAGGCGGCCCCGTCGAGTTCGAGCGCCGCGCCCCGATGGACCGCGCGCCAGAGGCCGAGCGGCGCCTCGCCGGGGATGAGGTTGAGCGAGGTCATGTACTGTCCGGATTCAGGCGCGCCGCCAATGTGTCATTGGGAGCGCAGCGAAGCAATCCAGCGCCGCCGTTGCGGTCCCCGCGGGAGCCCGGTCGGGCGGCCAGGCTGGATGGCTTCGCTGCGCTCGCCATGACGGGAACGGTGCGAGGCTCACCGCCCCCTCCACACGCGCCGCCAGAGCGGGTTGAAGCCGATGCGGTAGCACAGCTCCGCCGGCCGCTCGATCTCCCAGATCGCGAGATCGCAGCTCTTTCCCGCCTCCAGCGTGCCGGTTTCGCCGCCGAGCCCCAACGCCGCCGCGCCATGGCGCGTGACACCGAGCAGCGCCTCCTCGGGCGTCAGGCGGAACAGCGTGCAGCCCATGTTGAGCGCCAGCAGCAGCGACGTCATCGGCGACGAGCCCGGATTGCAGTCGGTCGCGAGCGCGATGCGGCAGCCATGGCGGCGCAGCAGATCGACGGGCGGCATCTTCGTCTCGCGGATGAAGTAGAACGCGCCCGGCAGCAGCACGGCGACCGTGCCGGCCTTCGCCATCGCGGCCGCGCCGGCTTCGTCGAGATGCTCGAGATGATCCGCCGAGAGCGCGCCAAAGCGCGCGGCGAGCGCCGCGCCATGGAGGTTGGACAATTGCTCGGCATGCAGCTTCACCGGCAGCCGATGGCGCCTCGCCGCCTCGAACACGCTCTCCGTCTGCGCCGGCGAGAAGCCGATGCCCTCGCAGAAGGCGTCGACCGCATCGGCCAGCCCCTCGGCCGCCACGGCGTCCAGCATCGGCCCGGCCACGAGATCGATGTAGGCGTCGGCGCGGTCCCTGAACTCCGGCGGCAGCGCGTGCGCGCCGAGGAAGGTGGTGGACACGCTAACCGGCCGCTCGCGCCCGAGCCGCCGCGCGACCCTGAGCTGGCGCAGTTCGGTGTCGGTCTCCAGCCCGTAGCCGGACTTGACCTCGATGGTGGTGACGCCTTCGGCCATGAGCGCCGAAAGCCTGCGGTCGGCGCTGGCGAACAGCGCGTCCTCGCTCGCGGCGCGCGTGGCCTTGACGGTGGAGACGATGCCGCCGCCGGCGCGCGCCACCTCCTCATAGCTTGCGCCATTGAGCCTGAGCTCGAACTCGTGAGCCCTGTCGCCGCCGAACACAAGGTGCGTGTGGCAGTCGATCAGGCCAGGCGTGATCCAGCGGCCTTCGCAATCGATGGTTTCGTCGATGCCGGACGAAGGAAGCTCGTGCTCCGGCCCCGCGTGCAGGATGCGCCCATCCGCGCCGCAGAGCACGGCTCCCCGCTCGATGACGCCGAGCCCCGGCCGATCGGGCGCCATCGTCGCCAGCCGGGCGTTGCGCCAGGCTCTGATCGGCATTGCAGTCATGCTCTCGGGCTCGCCATGGCCCGACGATATGCTAACGAGGTCGCGGCGCAAGGGTGTCGGGGCAAGGGCGCGGCGACATCAGAACGGAACCCGGATGCAACAGCTTCACCTCGAGCGCGCCCTGATCGGCGACGCGGTTCTCGATAACGTGGCCGTCACGGTCGATGGCGGCGTGATCACCGCAACCACGCCGTCTGCACCGCGCAAGCGTGGGCAGGAGACGGTCAAGGGCCTGACGCTGCCGGGCCTGCCCAATCTTCACAGCCACGCCTTCCAGCGCGGCATGGCTGGGCTGAGCGAGCGGCGCGGCGCGTCCGAGGACAGCTTCTGGACTTGGCGCGAAGTGATGTACCGCTTCCTCGACCGGCTGACGCCCGAGGACGTCGCGGCCATCGCGGCGCAGGCCTATGCCGAGATGCTGGAGACCGGCTTCACGGCGGTCTGCGAGTTCCACTACCTGCACCATGACGTCGATGGCCGGCCTTATGGCGAGATCGGCTCCATGGCGGGGGCCATCGTCAATGCCGCTTCGGAAACCGGCATCGGGCTGACGCTGCTGCCGGTGTTTTACCGCTATGGCGGCTTCGGCGCGCAGGCGCCCAGCCACGGCCAGCGCCGCTTCGTCTCCAGCCCGGACGATTTCGCACGGCTTTTGGAGGCCTCGCGCAAGATCGCCTCGCGGCTGGACGACGCGGCCGTCGGCATCGCGCCCCATTCGCTGCGCGCGGCCGGCGCCGACGACCTTGGCATGGCGGCCAAGCTGGCGGCCGGCGGGCCGCTGCATCTGCACATCGCCGAGCAGGAGAAGGAGGTGGCCGATTGCCTCGCCTGGAGCGGCCGGCGTCCGGTCGAGTGGCTGTTCGACAACGCGCCCGTGGACGCAGGCTGGTGCCTCATCCATGCGACCCATCTGACGCCCACCGAGCGCGATGCGATCGCCGCCAGCGGCGCCGTGGCCGGCCTGTGCCCGATCACGGAGGCCAATCTCGGCGATGGCATCTTCGATGGCGTTGACTACGTCGCCGCGGGCGGCGCCTTCGGGGTCGGCTCGGACTCCAACATCCAGATCGGAGCGGGGTCCGAACTGCGCCAGTTCGAATACTCCCAGCGCCTGCGCGACCGCCGCCGCGCGCGGCTGGCTCCGGCCGGCGGATCGGTCGGCGCCTTCCTGTATCGTGCGGCCCTCGCGGGCGGGGCGCGCGCCAGCGGCCGCAGGCTCGGCGCCATCGCCCCCGGCTTGCGGGCCGATCTGGTGACGCTCGATCTCGGCCATCCCGCATTCGCCGGGCGCATGGGGACCGATCTC
>JAIXZF010000117.1 GCA_027489835.1 Hyphomicrobiales bacterium | reverse complement strand
GTCGACTTGCCGGAGCCGGTCTTGCCGACCACGGCCACGACCGCGCCCTTGGGAATGCTGAGGCTGGCCCCGCGCACCAGCGCCCGTCTCGTCCCCGGCGCCAGGATGGTCACGTCCTCAAGGTCGATCCGCCCCTGCGGCGCCGGCAGCCCCGGACGCTGGACCGGATCGGCGCCCGCCTCGGCGAAGAAGCGCTTGAGCCGCTGTACGGCGGACCGGGCCATCACCAGCGATTTCCAGTGGCCCACGGCCTGCTCGAGCGGCGCGAGCGCGCGGCCCATGATCAGCGAGGCGGCGAACATCACCCCGCCCGTGATCTCCTGCCGGATGACCAGCCAGGCGCCCACCGCCAGGATGGCGATCTGCAGCCCGTTGCGCAGGAACTTCGCCGCGCTCTGCAGCAGGCTCGCCATCTCGCTGGCGCGCGTCGACTTTGCCAGCGACTTCTCGTGCTCCGCCGCCCAGATGCTGCGGATCGCCTCGATCATGCCGAGGCCCTGGATCGCCTCGGCGTTGCGCAGCGAGCCGGTCAGCCTGTCGAGCGCCCTGATCGAATGCAGCGACGCTTCGATCAGGGCGCCCTTGGTCAGGCGCTCGTTCAGCAGCGACAGCACCAGCAGCAGCACCGCTCCGAACAGCGTCACGGCCCCGAGCCAGGGATGGAACAGGAAGCATACGGCGATGAAGATCGGCGCCCAGGGCGCGTCGATCAGCGTCACGATCGCGCCGGAGGCCACGAAGTCGCGCACCGTGTCGATGTCCCGCACCGTCTGAACGTGCTGCGGGCCGCGGGCCTTGAGAGACGCCTGCAACGTGGCGTGGAAGACGGGGCCGGCCATGATGTCGTCGACCAGAACTGAAGCGCGGACCAGCGCCTTGCCGCGCAGATGCTCCAGCGCCGCGTAAATCGCCAGCAGCACCGCCGCGATGAGCAGAAGCATGACCAGCGTGGTCCCGTTGCGGGAGGTCAGCACGCGGTCATAGACGTTCAACATGAACAGGGAAGGGACGAAGACCAGAAGGTTGGCCGCGAGCGATAGCGCCGCGACACCGATCACCGGTCGGAGAAGAGCCTGCCGCGCCAAGGCGAGGGGGCTGGCCTGGAGCTCTTGCATCCAGCGCACCGCCAATCTGTTGCCCATCCCCGAAATCCTTAATGATGAAAGAAGTGTTAAAAAAAAGGCGTCTGAAAATCCGGCACGCGGCAAGGCGGTCCGGAGCGGAGCAGCAATTTCCCCGCCTTCCCATACTATACGCTAGGCTTGATTCACGCGGCCTTAATGGCGCCCGGCCAGTTTCGCTTCATGACGTCGTTGGACATGGCCACTCTCACTGTGTTTCTCGTGGCGGGCGTCGCGTTGGGACTGCGTTGCCGCATTCCTGCACTGGCCCTCGCCTCGCTCATCCTTCCAGCCGCCCTCGCGGCTTTCGGCCTCCTTCACGAGGTTCAGCCGCCCGCGCTGGTCCAAATCCTCCATCTGGGCGTCCTTCAGCTCGGTTATCTGGCCGGCGTGGGCCTCCGCGTCGGGCCGCCCTCCTCCGGCGGCGCTCCCCGGCTTTACGGTCCCGGAGCCGCCCCGCCCCGTTCCTGACCGGATCCCGCCGCGATCGGGGCAGCTTCCGCGCGCAGCCTCCAGCCGCCGTTCCAGACGCCCCGTTCCTGTCGGCGCGCCTCCTCCATCATCTCGAGCCGCGCCATGTCGGCCCGGTCCACGGGACGGGCCCAGCCCTGCCGGATCATCGATTCCGACAGGTCCAGCCCATCCGCCGAGCGGCAAGAGGCCCGGACCGCGCCGTCCGGCGCGAGCCCGATCGTCCGGCAGCTCACCACCCCCTTGCGCAGCATGTTGTTGAGCGCGGCCCGCGCCTGGAGCCCGCAGGCGAAGGCTCGGTCCGCCTTGTCGAGGCAGATCGCGCCGCGCGCCAGCCCGTCGATGTCCGGCAGTTCCACCGTCCACCGCTCCGTGCCGAAAGTCCGGCCGTCGATCAGGATGAAGGGAGCGGAGAGTTCGAAATTTGGCTCCGGCGGCGCGGGCGGAGCCGCGCCCGCAACCCGTTCCGCGATCTTCTCCGAGAGCGCGGCGCGCGGCACGAAGGCCGCGACGATGCGCGGCGGCTCCGTCAGTGGACGGCTCGACGGCGCGAAGGTCGAGTAGGGGCCGGATGACGGCGCCGCCACGAAGCCCGGCGGACCGGCCGGGCGTGAGGGAGCTGGCGGTCCGGCATCCTGCATCAGGCCATGAAAGACGACGGCCAGCCCCGCCGCCGCGAGCACGAGGCACGCGGACAGTCCGAGGAGGGCGAGCCTGTCGCGGGCCCGTCCCCTTCTGCGCAAGATGCGGAACGCCATACTCCGCCATCCGTCTGGTCACCCCGGACACCGCCGGCTTTCCGGTCTTACGCGAAGCTCCAGTCACTGGCCAATAGCTTGTAGCCGTTCGACAGGACGATCCGGTCGGTATGGACGCCGTCGCTCACCTGCCAGGAGTTGTTGCCGAGGTCCTTCACGGTGCCGCGGGCCGCGTCGTAGCCCTCGAACACGATCTTGTCGGTGCGGCCGGCGAAGTCGATGATCCGGCCGCCATCCGCAAGCCCCGCCTCGAGCACGAACACGTCCTTGCCGGCCCCGCCGAAGAAGGCGCCGGCGCTCTGGTGCTGCACGAGCCGGTCGTTCCCGAGCCCGCCCATCAGCGTCTCGCCGACGGCGTGCGCCACGTTGCCGGCCTTGTCCTCGGCCAATGCGGTGAGCTCCCGCGGGCTGGAGACAGGCGTCGACACCACGAGCGACCAGATCCCGTTGGATGCGGCCGTGACCTTGCCGAGCAAGGAGCCGCCATCGCGGACGGTCACCTGGCTGCCGGCCTCGGCGACGCCGACCAGCGTCGTCACCGCGCTGTCCTGATAGGCGGTCCGGATGTCGATCGCCTTGGCCGTCGTGTCGACCTGGATGATGCGGCTGTCGGAGAGAGCGCCGAGGTTGCCCGCCATGTCCACCGCCCGCGCCTGGATGGTGTGGAAGCGGTCCGACATTACCGTGGTGGAGTCATAGGTCCAGTGGCCGGTCGAATCGGCGACCGCCGTGCCGACACGATTGCCGTCGAGCATCACCTCGACCCTGGCATTGGCCTCGGCCGTGCCGCGGAGGCCGAGCGTGTTGTCGCTGGTGACGCCGTCCGTGGCGCTGGCGCCCGTGTCGTGCGTGAGCCCGACGATGGTGGCCTTGCCCGGTGCCGTGCGGTCGACCACGAATGCTTCGGAGAGTGTGGCGCTGCCGGTGGCGCCGCCGAGGGTGGCCGTGGCCGCCAGGCTGTGCGAGCCGTCGGACAGGGTGTGGGCGAGGGTCCACTTGCCGGAGCCGTCCGCGAACGCCGTGCCGATCTTCACGCCCTTGTCGAAGACGGCGATGTCGCTGTAGGCGGTCGAGGTTCCGCTGATCGCGATGCGGCCGTCATTGGTGATGCGGTCACTGTCGAGGCTGCCATTGTCGTTCAGCAGCTTGCCGGTGATCGTGACGGCGATCGCGCCTGTGGGCGTCGTGGGCGTCACGACCGGCGGAGGCGAGCCCTGCGAGGACAGCGCGGAGACATGGATGTCGCTGAACTCGGCGACGACGGTCTCGGCCGAAGCCTCCCGATAGATGCCCTGCTTCCAGTAGACCGATTTCTGGCTGTGGTAGCCGAGGGCTCCCTTGTAGTCGACGAGCGTCACCCCGTCGCGCTCGACATGGAGGTAGCCGTTGCCCTTCGGATCGAAGCGAGCCTCGATGTCCATCTTCATGTCGGCGCCGCGGACGATGTCCTTGCTGTCCTTCCAGAGATAGCGGGTGGCGACGACGCCGGGGGAACTCTCGTAACGCACCACGATCGCGAGGCGCTCGCCCAGCATCTCGATGGCGAAGGGCGGCGAGTAGCCGGGAGCGTTCCGATCGTCGTTCTGGTGGAACTGGCCGATCACGAACCAGTCGGCGGTGTTCTTCGATCCGGGCGCGACCGAGAAGCTGTAGTTGACCTTGATGCCCTGCCCGTTGGCGAATTCCGTGCGGTCCGCGATCTCGGAGCGCTCCTTGCGAGAGTTGTCGACGTACCAGTTGTCTCCGCCCCGGACCTCGAACCTGATTGTATTCGTGTCAATTGTGTTCGCGGCGTAACTCGTCCCCGCATTCTGAACCCACCACGTATCTGAAAAGATGCTTGCGGAATCTACGCGTGTCTTATTCAGCATCGAATTAAGATTTGAAAATGTCATGATTGGAACTTCCAATGAGGTTGCGAGTTGAGCAGTAGTTGGAGTCTTGAAATGAAGGCCAAAGGCTGTTCCTCGCCTTTGTAAATCTTTGAAAAGGTTTCGTTAACCATTGCCCGTCGACAGGGCCTGACGGTGTGCGGGCGGCGTTTTGCCGGCCCGCGGCGCACCGGCGTCGACGCATGTCCGAAAGCAAACGCATCGCGTCGGAGCTGTCAATCGCTAGAGCTTGGCAGGAGAAGCCGCGGCGTGCTTCGGCGTCTCCGGCGCCTTGCACCCAGCTAGACGACTCAAGCGGGCCAAAAGGCGGCATCAGTTTGATCACAATGAGTTGAATGGACAGCGCGCGAGCGACGCATGGATTTGTCAGGCTCAAGTCAGGCCGAAAATGGTTCCAGCGACCGATTGTCGCGGAGGGCCGTTCTCGCAGGTGCCGC
>JAIXZF010000330.1 GCA_027489835.1 Hyphomicrobiales bacterium | reverse complement strand
ATCAGCACGGCGAAGGCCATCGGCGCGAGCGACTTGGCCGCCAGGGTCGGGGCCGCGATCGCGCCGAGCGTGCGGCCGTAATTGTCGCGGCCCAGCAGCCCGAGCACGATGACGCCGCGTGCGATGGTGATCAGCCCGTTCGACACGCCATAAAAGATCGCGAAGGCGAAGACGCCAGCCAGCGCTCCCCCCGTAAGGGCCAGGAGCGCGAACGAAAGCGGTGTGAAGCCGGCGGCGACATAGCCGAGCCGCAGCACCGGGTAGGCGCCGCCGAGCGCCAGCTCCACCAGGCGGCCCGCGGATTGCGAAGGCCCGATGATCGTGCCGACGCTGACAGCCTGCGCTTCGCTGAGGCCGAGCGCGCCGAGCAGCGTCGTGATGTGCACGGACATGCCGTTGCTGACGAGGCCGTGGAACATGAACACCAGCGCGAGGAGCGCGATGATTTTGCCGCGCAACTGAGCCGGAGCCGAGCCCTGCTGGGCGCCGGGGCTGTCGCCGGCGGCCGCGGGCGGGGCGACCTCGCCGCCGATGCCCCAGTAGTGCAGCGCCGCGCAGGCGACGCCGTTGAGCGCGGCATAGACGAGGCATAGCCCGCGCCAGTCCATGAAGCCGAGCAGCCAGAGGCCGAGCGGCCAGAAGACGGTCGAGGCGAGGCCGCCGCCCAGCGTGAGCAGCGTGATCGCCATACGGGCGCGGGAGCCGCAGATGCGCGCCAGCGAGGCGAAGGCCGGATCGTAGAGGCTGCCCGCCATGCCGAGACCGATGACGGCGTAGCCGACATAGAGCGTCAACGGCGAGGCGGCATAGGCCAGCAGGAGATAGCCCGCGCCGCCGATGACCGAGCCCGCCGCCATGACGCCCCGCCCGCCGGCCTTGTCGATCCAGGCGCCGACCCGAGGGGCGATAAGCCCCGAGCAGAGCATGGCGAGGGAGAAGGCGCCGTAGATCAGTGTCTTCGACCAACCGGTTTCGGCCATGATCCGGGGGCCGAGCAGCGTGATGCCGTAGAACAGCGTGCCCCAGGCGATGATCTGGGTGACGGACAGCGCCCAGAGGGCGCGGATCGCGCCCGGAGGCCAGCCGGCGGAAGCGGAGAGCGACGTCATTTCGACATCGAGGGGCCGGCCTCGCGGTTCTCGGGCCTGAGCAGGCCCAGCTGCTTCTCCCGCCAGATGACGAACAGGCCCGCCGCGATGACGACGCTGGCGCCGAGCAGCACGACCTGCTGCGGCACGTCGCCGAACACGAACCAGCCCAGCGCCACGGCCCAGATCATCGAGGTGTACTCGAAGGGCGCGACCAGCGAAGCGTCGCCATGGCGGTAGCTCGACGTCAGCAGGATCTGGCCGACGCCGCCGATGATGCCGACGACGACCATCAGCAGCGCGTCGCCCGCGCTCAGCGGCCAGACCCAGCCGAAGGCGATGGTCGACAGGCCGATCGCCGTCGTGAGAAGCGTGAAGTAGAACACGATCGAGCCCGTAGTCTCGTAGCGCGTCAGGCGACGGACCTCGGTCATCGCCCAGGCCGAGCAGAAGGCTCCGAACAGCGCGAAGGCCGCGCCCGTGGCCGCGCCGCCGCTGGCGACGGCGTTCAGCGTGCGCAGGTTCAGGTGGGGTGAGAGCATGATGAGCACGCCGATGAAGCCGACGGCGACCGCAGTCCAGCGATAGATGCGGACCGTCTCCTTCAGCACCACCGCGGCCAGCACGACGGCGAGGAGGGGCGAGGCGTAGCCGATGGCGGTCGCGTCGGGCAGGGGCAGGCTGCGCAGGGCCATGAAGCCGCAGAGCATGCCGGTGCCGCCGACGAGGCCGCGCCTGAGATGGCCGAGGAAGCGCGAGGTCCTGATGTTGGCGATCAGCGGGCCCTGGAAGTGCAGCCAGACGAGCAGCGGGATCAGGGCGAAGGCAGAGCGGCAGAAGATCAGCTGCCCGACGGGATAGCGCGCGCTCAGGGCCTTGATCCCCGCCGCCATCATGGTGAAGGCGAGCGCGGACAGGATCTTCAGGGATATTCCGAGAAGCGGCTTCAAGGGAGCGGGTCCGCGCGGCGCGTGGGAGGGTGCCAAGCGTTAGACCATGCCCGGTTCCGTTCGTGAACCCTTCACGGGCGCAGCCTGCCCATGCGGCGGGCCGGAACGGCGCTCACTCGGCCGCCAGCATCAGCCCCTTGCGCTGGCGGGGCGGGCCGAGCGGCGCATCCGCAAAGCCGGCATTCTCCAGCGCCAGCGGCATCGGCCCGCCGGTCGCCCAGTCGATCAACTCGGCGGTGTGGACGACGGGCACGGCATGGCCGCCATCGACGAAGCCTTTGCCGATCTGCGTCATGCAGCCAATGTTGCCCGTGGCGACGAGATCGGGCCGGGTCTTGAGGATGTTGCCGACCTTGCGCTCGCGGAGCTGCCCCGCGATCTCGGGCTGCAGGATGTTGTAGACGCCGGCGGAGCCGCAGCAGATGTGCCCCTCGGGCACCTCGCGCACCTTGAAGCCGGCCGCCGTCAGCAGCCGCTTCGGCCCGTCCTTGAGCTGCTGGCCATGCTGCATCGAGCAGGCGGAGTGATAGGCCACGGTCAGGTCGAATTGCCGGACGTGAGTCAATTCAAGCGTTTCGAGGAACTCGCTCACATCCTTGGCGAGCGCCGATACGCGCGCCGCCTTCTCGGCATAGGCGGGGTCATGCCGGAACATGAAGCCGTAATCCTTGATCGTGGTGCCGCAGCCGGAGGCCGTGATCAGGATCGCGTCGAGGCCCTCGCCCTCGATCTCGGCCATCCAGGCGTCGATGTTGCGCCTTGCGAAAGCGTGGCTGGCCTCCTCCTGGCCCATGTGGTGGACCAGCGCGCCGCAGCAGCCTTCGCCCCTGGGCAGCACCACCTCGACGCCGTGGCGGTTGAGCAGCCTGATGGCGGCGTCGTTGATGGCGGGGTCGAGCACGGGCTGGGCGCAGCCGGTGAGCATCGCCACGCGCCGCTTGCGCTCGGCCTCTGCCGGGAAGCTGCGGCCGGGCACGGCCTCGGAGCGCGTCGGCAGGCCGCGCGGGGCGAGCTCGAGCATGGCCTTGAGCCGCGGGCCGACGGCGGGCAGCCCGCCCAGCAGCGAGCGGAAGGGCCGGGCGATCATGGCGCCGAGCATGGCGACGCGGAAGCGGCCGGGATAGGGCAGCACGGCCGACAGCACGCGGCGCATCAGCCGGTCATGCCAGGAGCGCTCATAAGTCTCCTCGATATGGGCCCGGGCATGGTCGACGAGGTGCATGTAGTGCACGCCCGAGGGGCAGGTGGTCATGCAGGCAAGGCAGCTCAGGCAGCGGTCGACATGCTTGACGACCTCCGGCGTGGCCGGCTTGCCGTTCTCCAGCATGTCCTTGATCAGGTAGATGCGGCCCCGCGGGCTGTCGAGTTCGTCGCCCAGCAGCAAGTAGGTCGGGCAGGTGGCGGTGCAGAAGCCGCAATGCACGCAGGTGCGCAGGATCTTCTCGGAGGCCGGCATCCTGGGGTCGGAGGCAAGCTGCTCGGGGGTGAAGTTGGTCTGCATGCTACAACTCAGCTTATCAATACAGCAATGCCGCCGGTGTGGGCGACCTGATGCGTCTTACCATCTGCGGCAATAAAGTCGGCATTCGGAATTTTTATTTCTTTCATTACCGATGAATACGTTATCCAATCTTTGGAGCTAGGATATCTAAGGCTAATTTCTTTTGAATTGAGATATTCATCAATCCATTCTTTTAGTGTTTTTGTCGCGTCGGCGATATCTGTATGGCTAGATATACCTTTTTTATTTTTCCAATCAAAATAAGGTACAGCGAGCGCGCACCACACTTTATATCCCAGTGCTGATTTGTATATCGCGTCTTTTATTGCAATTACTCGATCTAGTTCTTTAATTAATATCGATTTGTCCTGCCATCTTTTGACCTCTATAAATCCGCTAAGTGCGTTGCCTAAGAACGCTGCAACGTCGACACGTCCATTAAGTGGCCCGCCTTCTTTGGTTGCTGCGCGGAGGAATGGTGTGTTCTCATGCCCTATAGAATAATACTCAAGTGCACGGAAGCTCGACTCTACTGTAAAATAGTATCCTCGATCCAAAAAATATCTAGAGAGATGGTCCGCAATCGCAAACGAGATCGCTTGTTCCATGCCACTTTCTTGAATCGTTACCGATCCTGAAATTTCTACGTATCTTTTTGATATCAGGCCAATTGCCGTCGCTATCTGATCGGCCCATGACTGCATGTCGATGCTAGGTGGTTTGCGCATCACATCCCCGCGTACATCCGGCCCGGCTCAAGGATGCCGGCCGGGTCGAAGCTGGTCTTGATGCCGCCGGTGACGCGCGTGAGCGGGCCCAGCGGCTGGAAGACGTCCACCATGGCGCGGATTTCGCGCGGGGCGCGCACCAGCGTGGCGTGGCCGCCGGCGGAAGCGACCGCGGCGCGCACCGTGGCCGCGCCCGCATCGGCCGTGGGAGGCAGGCTCAGCCAGACCAGGCCGCCGCCCCAATCGTAGAACCAGCGCGCGCCTGGCACGGCGGCGGCCACCGCGGCGGTGACCTGCGGGGCGCGCGTCGGCGCGGTCGAGACGCGCCAGAGCGCGGATTCCGTTGGCTCGGCCAGGAACTCGCAGTCGCGCACGCCGCGCCAGAGCCCGCGCGAATCCTCGCCTTCGAGCACGATCAGCTCTCCGAAATCGGCCAGCAGGCGCCTGAGCTGGCCAATGCGGTATTCGAGCGAGACCGAGAAGCCCTCCAGCCTGAGGATGGTGCGCGGGATCGGGCGCGACAGCCCGGCCGGCAGATGCGCCGCGCCGCTGGGCTCGAAGGGGGAGCCAAGGGCGGCCGAGAGCGCCGCAACCGCGCGCGCATCGTCGAGGTTCTTGATGAGCAGCGTCAGCGCCCGCTCGGGGCGGGGCAGCACCTTGAAGGTGACCTCGGTGAGCAGGCCGAGCGTGCCATAGGACCCCGTCACCAGCTTGGCGAGGTCGAGACCCGTCACGTTCTTCATGACGCGGCCGCCTGACTTGACGGCTTCTCCGCGGCCATTGACGAGCCGGACGCCGATGAGGCTGTCGCGGCAGGCGCCGGCCTGGATGCGGCGCGGCCCCGAATGGTTGCCGGCGACCACGCCGCCAATGGTCGGCTCGCCCGTCGTGCCGAAGATGGCGCGGTGGTCCATCGGCTCGAAGGGCAGCATCTGCCCCTTGGCGTCGAGTGCCGCCGCCACCTCCGCCACGGGCGTGCCCGCCTTGGCCGAGATCACCAATTCGGCCGGCTCGTGCAGCGTGATGCCGGTGAGGCGGTTGGTCGAGATTGTCGCCTCGGTCTGGTTGGGACGGCCGAGGCCCGCGCGCGTGGCGCCGCCCTGGATGGTGACCGGCTTCTTCGTCAGCGCAAGGTCGGCGACGAGGCGCGCGGCCTCGATCTCGGTGCGGGGCGTGAAGAGGGTCAAGCCGCCACCCTGCCTTCGAGCGGGAAGACCTTGGCGGGGTTGAGCAGCCAGGCGGGATCGAACACGGCGCGCACGCGCATCTGCTGGTCGAGGTCGGCCTTGCCGAACTGCACGGGCATCAGGTCGCGCTTCTCGACGCCGACACCGTGCTCGCCGGTCAGGCAGCCGCCCACCTCGACGCAGAGTCGCAGGATGTCGAGCCCGCAATCCTCGGCCTTCTGCCGCTCGACCGGATCGTTGATGTCGTAGAGCACCAGCGGGTGAAGGTTGCCGTCGCCGGCATGGAAGACGTTGGCGACGCGCAGGCCGTAGCGCGTCACCAGCGCATCGATGCGGCCGAGCACATAGGGCAGCTGGCCGGTGGGGATGGTGCCGTCCATGCAGATGTAGTCGGCGATCTTGCCGGTCGCGCCGAAGGCGGATTTGCGGCCCTTCCAGATCGCTGCCGTCTCCATCGCGGATTTGCTCTCGCGGATCGTCGTGACGCCATGCTTTTTGGCGATCTCGATGATGCGCACGAGCTGGTCGTCCATCTCCTGCTCGGAGCCCTCGACCTCGATGATGAGCAGGGCCTCCGCATCCATCGGATAGCCCGCCTTAGCGAAATCCTCGCAGATCGCGATGGCCATCTTGTCCATGTATTCCATCGCCACGGGGATGATGCCCGCGCCGATGATGGCCGCCACGGCCGCGCCCGCCAACTCGGGCTTGGGAAAGCCGAACAGCACGGGCCGCGCGCCTTCCGCCGCTCGCAGGATGCGGACGGTGGCTTCCGTCACGATGCCGAGCTGGCCCTCGGAGCCGATCAGCAGGCCGAGCAGGTCGTAGCCCGGCATGTCGAGATGGTCGCCGCCGATCTCGACGATCTCGCCATCGTGCAGCACCAGCTTGAGGCCGAGGATGTTGTTGGTGGTCACGCCGTATTTCAGGCAATGCGCGCCGCCCGAATTCATCGCAATGTTGCCGCCGATGGAGCAGGCCAGCTGCGAGGACGGGTCGGGCGCATAGAAGAAACCGTCGGCCATCACGGCGCCGGTGATGGCGAGGTTGGTGACGCCCGCCTGAACGCGGGCGGCGCGGTTGGCGTAATCGATCTCGAGGATGCGGTTCATCTTGGAGACGCCGATGACCACGGCATCCTCCTGCGGCGTCGCGCCGCCCACCAGCGATGTGCCCGAGCCGCGCGGGATGACCGGCACGCCCTGAGCCGAGCAATAACGCAGCACGGCGGCCACCTCCTCGGTCGTGGAGGGCAGCACCACGGCGAGCGGCACCTTGCGGAACGCCGTCAGCGCGTCGCTCTCATAGGGGCGCAGCTCGTCCTCGGCGGTGATCAGCGCCTCGCCCGCTACGAGCTTCGCCAGGCCCGCGACGATCTCGTCGCGGCGCGCGATGATGCCGGCGTCCGGAGCCGGAAAGGCGATGGTCGTCATGTTCGGCGTTTCCCTCGTCCCTGCGTCGTTCTGATCGCACGCGTTCGGGCAGGCGTAAACTAGTGGATCGTCGCACGGCTTGAAGCCGATCAAAAAGCCGATCATTGTTTCCGGAATGGAAAAGATGTTCGGAGACATGGTTCGCCCATGGACCGGCTAGGCGATCTCGAGGTCTTCGCGCGGGTGGTGACGGCGCGGTCGATGTCGGCGGCGGGGCGCGAGCTCAACATGTCGCCGGCCGTCATCTCCAAGCGCATCAGGCGGCTGGAGGAGCGGCTGGGCGTCCGGCTGCTGCAGCGCACCACGCGGCAGCTCTCGCTCACCCAGGCGGGGCAGGGCTTCTACGAGCGCGTCATCTCCATCCTCGCCAGCGTCGACGACGCCGAGAGCTGGGTGGCGTCGGGCGCCGCCACCGCGCGGGGCGTGCTCAGGGTGTCGGCTCCGACCTCGTTCGGCCGCATGCACGTCGCGCCGCATCTCAAGCGGTTCCTCGACGCCAATGCGCTGGTCACCGTCGACCTCGTGCTCGGCGACAGCTTCGTCGACATCATCGGGGAAGGCTTCGACCTCGCCATCAGGATCGCGGATCTGCAGGATTCCAGTCTCGTCGCCCGGCGGCTCGCGCCGAACCACCGCGTGCTGTGCGCGACGCCGGCCTACATCGCCGCCCGCGGCGCGCCCCGGAGCCTCGCCGAACTGGAAGGGCACACGCTGCTCGCGCACAATGCCGACCAATGGCGGCTCGACGGGCCGAAAGGCCCTGCGCTCGTGCGGGTCGGCGGGCCGCTCCGCACCAACTCGAGCGAGGTGGTGCGCGAGACGTTGCTGGCGGGCCTCGGCATCGCCCTGCGATCCACATGGGATGTCGGGCCGGAGCTGAAGGCGGGCTCGCTGCTGCGCGTGATGCCGGACTATTCGGGCGGGCGGCGCGTGGCGATCCACGGCGTCTATCCGAGCCGTCGGCACATGGAGCAGAAGGTCCGCTCCTTCGTCGACTTTCTCGCAGCCCT
>JAIXZF010000215.1 GCA_027489835.1 Hyphomicrobiales bacterium | reverse complement strand
GAGGGGCCGCACATTGGCCGCCTCGTTGAAGGTCGGCACGACGACCGTCAGCTCCGGCGCGGGCATGGTCGGGGCGCGGGGGACCGCCATCATGGCCGGGCCCCGTAGGCCCATGGCAGGGGCCGGCTGAAGCCAGTCGCGACGAAGCCCACCAGTTCGATCTCGGCAAGCCCCGCCCGGCCGAGCCTGATCGGCGCGGACGGGCCGAGGCTGGCGAAATGATCCTTCAACGCCTCGCGCATCTGCGCCTCGCGGCGCACGCGAACGATGACGACCGCATCGCGCCCGGCGAGAGCGCGTTGGTCGACGATGAAGGCGTAATGCCTTGGGTCGAGCGTTCCGGGCATGACGATGCGGCTCCCGCCCAGCGCCACGTCGAGCCGGCCGGCGTTCTGCCACGAATCGGCGACGATGAAGCGATCAGGCGGCTCGGCCAGCCCGGCGCGCGCGAGTTCGGACACGATCCTGTCCCAGCCGAAGGTTTCGAGCGTGGGATCGTTGCGCGACACCGCCGGGCCGATGCGCCCGAGAATGCCGGTCGCGGCCTGCACGCCGACCAGCGCCAGGACCGCCACAGAGCCGATGGCCGACCATCTCGCCCATCGCGCCGGCCGCTCGTCCCTGCGTGCGAGATCGGCGAGATAGGCGCCGCCCAGCGGCATCAGGAACAGCCAGCCTGGCATCGCCCAATGCGGCAGCCCGAGATTGCCGAAGGCGGGGGTCAGCGTGAACAGCGCGATGGCCGGAACGCCCAAGCCGGCGAGGAACCAGAAGCGGTCGTCGCGGCGTGCGCGCCAAGCCGCCCAGATGCCGGCGGCGAGCGGAGCGAACACCCAGGGCAGGATCCAGCCAGCCTGCGCGATGGCCGAGACCGGCACCAGCCAGGGCGCGAAGCCACCGCCCTGCGAGCGCCCGGCCTGGAACAGGAAGGAGGCCCAGCCATTCTGCGCATTCCACCACAGCACCGGCGTGACGATCAGCACGGCCAGTGCCGCGGCCGCCCATGGAGCGGGATGAAGCAGCGCGCGCCGGCCGCGCGCCGTGCCGATCACGAACAGCAGCGCGCCGAGCGCGGCCAGCGCCGCCTGGTACTTCGAGAGCCCGGCGAGCCCGAGCGCCAGCCCCGCGACCAGCCAGTTCGTCCATGGCGAAGGCGCCTCGCCGTTGAGCGGGAAGAACTCCCGCGCCAGAGCCCAGCCCGCGAGCGACAGCGTGAACAGGAGCACGCCATCAGGCACGATCCAGCTTCCCGCCGACAGGGTGAAGAAGCCGGCAAGGTTGAGGATCACCACCGT
The DNA here is from genome assembly GCA_027489835.1 of Hyphomicrobiales bacterium. Lineage (GTDB taxonomy): Bacteria > Pseudomonadota > Alphaproteobacteria > Rhizobiales > Beijerinckiaceae > Allobosea. The sequence goes on along the minus strand of JAIXZF010000215.1, from coordinate 3,983 downwards.
CCAGAAGCCCGCGGCCTCGCCGTAGAGCCGGCGCGCGAGCAGGAACATCAGCCAGGAGGTGCCGGCGAACAGCGTGATGAAGGGCAGCCGCGTCTGTCGACCCTCCCCAAGCAGCGCGGCGGACGCATGAGCTAGCCACTGATGCAGCGGCGGGTGGTCGAAATAGGACAGCGAGAGCTGCCGCGAGATGGCCACGGTGTAGATCTCGTCGGTGCCGAGGCCGACCGCCATGGCGAGCGCCGTCCTGAGCGCGAGCGCGCCGAGGATCACGATCAGCACCATGCGGGTCGGGTTGGCGGGGCCGTGGCCCTCAGCAAGTCTCATCGCCGGTCCGAGTGCGCGGCCAAGGCGCCCAAGTCAACACCCTTGTGCGGAACAAGCCTGCCGATGACGCGCGAAGGCCCCGGCGGTCGCCCGCCGGGGCCGTGTCAGGAAACAGGCCCGCGACCGGCCTGCGCGATCAGAACGAGACGCGGTCCTTGATCGCGTCCTTGGCGGTCTGGTTCACGGGCGAGCCCTGCATGCGCTGCACGAAATCGTCCCAGTTGCGGAAGCGGCCCTTGGCGCGCTCGGCGATGATCGCCTTGGCGCGCGCCTCACCGATCTGCGGCAGCTTGTCGAGGTCGGCCTGCGGCGCGGTGTTGAGGTTGACGCGCTGGGCCTGTGTGGCCGCTGGCGTCGTGGCGGGCGCAGCCGCCGGGCGCGTGGCGGGAGCGGCCGGCTGCGCGGGCTGGGCCGCGGCCGGGGCGGCGGGACGGGCCGGCTGCGCGGGCGCGGCGGGCGTGGCCGGAGCAGGCGTCGTCGGACGCGCCGGCGCGGGCGCGGTCGGGGCGGTCGGCTGGGCCGTCTGGGCGAGGGCCGGGGCAGCGGCCATCATCAGCGCGGCGACGCCGGCAAGAAAGCGGGTCTTGGTCATGTCGGAATCCCCCAGGGGATGGCGCCGGTTGTGAACAAACATGACACCGCCCGCCGGGCCGGACGACGCATGACGGGGAATCGCAAGGCGCGCTACCCGCGAAGTGGACTTGACCGCGATTATCTCGCCGCTTCAAGACCAATTCGAGGCCAAGCTAACGGAGGGTGGCTGAAGCGCCCCTGAATGCTGGTTGCAGCCCCCGTTCATCTGGAAGGCAACGCATCGACGCGCGGCTTACTGGGCCAATTTCTGGCCGAACAGCCCAAAGCCGTAGAAGAACATGAAGCCCCATACGAAGGAGGCGCTCCAGTTCGCGATGTGGAAACGCAGCGGCGGCATCCGGACGATGCCGGCGGTCAGCGCGATCACCGCGCGAACCGGGCCAACGAAATGCCCCATGAAGATGCCCGGAGCGCCCCATTTCTCGAAGAAATCATGGCCGCGCTGGAGCAGGGCGGGGTTGTTCCTGAGCGGCCAGTAATCGCCCGCTCGCGGCCCGACCTTCAACCCGAACCAGTAGGACACCCAGAAGCCGAGGCCGGCGCCGGCCGTTGCCGCGAGCGCCAGCGGCAAGGGCGCCAGCCCGCTAGCCCCTGCGGCGGTGGCGAAGACGGTGAAGAAGGCGGTGGCAGGCACCAGGAAGGACAGCAGCGCCACGCACTCGCCGAACGCCACCAGGAACACGATCAGCGGGGCCCACTCGGAATGGGCCTGCGCGAACTCCGCGAAGGAGCGCATCCAGCTTTCGAGATCCATGCGCTTTCATCTCCACGGGTCGGCCGGGCTTCGGCCTGTCCCATGGCGGAACTGGCTTCACCGCCCCGACAAGTCAACCCGCATCGTCACGGCCGCACGATCGCGGCCGGAAAAACGCCCCGCGTGACCGGATCATTGGCGAGCGCGATCGCGGTGCCATGGGGCGTGGCCTCCGCCGCGCGGGACCAGGCATCCGCGACGGCCTCGACCTCGGTGGGGCTGGCCGCGCCCTTGGCCGCCAGCAGGTCCTCCAGCGCGTGAAGCCAGAACTCGTAGTAGCGAGAACCGTCATCCCCGGCGCCATGCTCGGCAATCTCGCCCGACAGCGCCGCTGCCCATTCGGGCCAGGTGAACGCGCCTTGCCCATGCAGCGCCAACACCAGCGCGAAGGCCTGCGCCTGCCACGGTTCGGCGAAGACCGGCGCGCCGCCCTCGCAAGGAGGCGGAGCGGCGACGGCCAGCACCTTCATCAGCTCAGGCTGGCTCAAGATAGTTCTCCCATGCATCGATGCTGACGACCGAAGCCGGATCGGCGTCCCGCCCCCACAGCTCGCGCGCTTCGAAGGCGACGGTGTAGAGCCAGTCGGGCGCCTCGCCTGACCCATGCGCGTTCGAATCGGGAAAGACATGGGCCCCATGCACCGCCTCGATCACGCCCGTCTTGCCGCGCGCATAACGCGGCAGGCGAGTGTGCCCGCGCGGGTTGATCACGATGCAGCGCACGGCGTCGCCCGGTTTGAAGCGCGGCTCGCCAGCCTTTGTCCGGTTGGTCGGCCCGCCCCTGGCGAGAACGCCCGGCGTCATCTCTGCGCTCAGCACGCGGGGCGGCGCAGCGGCCGGGACGCGGGCCTCGCCGGCGGACAGCTCTTCCGCGGTCACGAAGCCATGGCGCAGCAGCAGCGTCTCGAGCGCCTTGATCCAGATCTCGTAATAGCTTGAGGACAGATAGTCGGCCGGGTGCAGCGACTCGCGCGCATGACGGCTCTCGTCGATGTTCCAGCGCCCCATCGCGCCAGCCGCCAGCGTCAGCGCCAGCGCGCGCTTCTCCCACGGAGCGTGGAAAAGCGGCTCGTTCTTTTCCGGCGCGACGGGACCGAAGCCCATCTGCCCGCCCATGTCCTGCGCCCCGTTCATGGCATGGCGCCTGGTTCAAGCGGCAGGCCCGCGCCGATCATGCTGTCGCGCGTCACGAGGTCGGCCAGCAGCTCCTCGCTCCAGCCCTCGGTTCCGGCCGGGCGCATCGGCACGACGAGGTAGCGCATCTCGGCGGTCGAATCCCAGATGCGCACCGTCCGCGAGGCCGGCAGCGTCACGCCGAACTCCGCCAGCACGCCGCGCGGGTCGATCACAGCCCGCGAGCGGTAGGGCGCCGATTTGTACCAGACCGGCGGCAGGCCCAGCACCGACCAAGGGTAGCAGGAGCACAGCGTGCAGACGACGAGGTTGTGCGTCGCCTCGTCGTTGAACACCGCCATCATGTGCTCGCCCTGCCGGCCGGTGTAGCCCATTTCGGCGATGGCCGCGGTGGCGTCCGCCCTGAGCCTCGCCTCGAAGGCCGGGTCGGCCCAGGCCCTGGCGACGACGCGCGCGCCGTTGCGCGGCCCGATTTTCGTCTCGTAGGTGTCGATGATGACCTCGAGCGCCGCCGGGTCGACGAGACCCTTGGCGACGAGGATCGTCTCCAGCGCCTTCACCCGCGCCTCGATGGGCGTCAGGTGGGAATGATCGTCATGCTCATGGTGGTGATCATGGCCATGATGATGGTCGTGGTCGTGCGCGTGCGTCATCATTCAAGGCTAATGCGTTTCGCCCTGCCCGTCATCCGGCTTCGCCCGAGGACTGAGGCTCAGGCGATCCGCACCCGCGCCACCGTCTCGAGCTTCGCAGCCAACCTCGCCAGCGACAGATCGGAGCCCGGCGGTCCCATGATCGAGAGCCCGAGCGGGGCGCCGTCGCGCCGCGCCACGGGGATCGAGATCTGCGGGAAGCCGGTGAGGCCCGACGGGCAGAGCAGGCGCAGGGCGCGGTTTCGGAAATCGTCGAGATCCGCCTCGCTGGTGCTGCTGAGCGGCGCGATGTCCGGCACGGTCGGCATCAGCAGCACGCCATCCTTGCCCAGCAGCTTGCGCACGGCGCGGCGATAGGCGGCGCGCACCTTGTCGCCCTCCGCCACCTGCTCGTCCGTGATGGCTCGGGCGAAGGCGAAGCGCTCGGCGACGCCCGGCCCCAGCGGCGGATGGAAGCGCTCGATCATCGCGCCATCGGCCGCCCAGGCCTCGCGGCCCTGCAGCCAGCGGAAGGCCCAGTAGAG
>JAIXZF010000407.1 GCA_027489835.1 Hyphomicrobiales bacterium | reverse complement strand
GCGGCGCAGGCCCCCACCGCGATCGCCTCCTGCCCCACGCAGGAATGGGCCGTGCCCTTGATCACGCCGGCGTGGAACAGCTCGATGGTGCGCTCGTCGAAGCGCCGCACCCTGACCATGTCGAGCAGGAAGCGTTCGAGCCGCTCCGTCTCGAGGGCGGGCAGGGGCTGGATCGCGCTCATCGCGGCCCACCCCTGACGGCGGTGACCTTCACCTCGCAGATGATGCCCGGCATCGAGAAGTTGGAGACCTGGAAGCCGGTCCAGGTGGGGAAGACCGGCCCGGTGATCCAGCGGTCCTTCACCGCCATGAACAGGGGCAGATCGCCGGGGAAGGATGTGAACCAACTCTCAAGCTCGACCACATCCGAGAAGCCGAAGCCGGCGGCGTCGAGCACCTTCCTGATGTTGCGGAACACCTGCTCGAACTGGCCTTCGGGATCGGCGATGACGGCGAGGTTCTCGTCGCGGCCGACCTGGCCCGAGACGTAGAGCGTGTCGCCCACGAGCACGCCGGGCGCGTAGCGGTAGCGCTCGACGATGTTCTCCATGCCCGGCGGCACGATCATCTGGCGATGGGTCATCCATCCATGCCTTTCAGTTGAGGACGCGGGGCAGCCACAGGGCGATGTCGGGGAAAGCCAGCACGAGCGCCAGAGCCACGATCTGCAGCCCGATGAAGGGCCACATGGCCGAGAAGATCTCCTCCATCGAAATCTCGGGCGGCGTCACGCCCTTGATGAAGAAGCAGGCGGGGGCGAAGGGTGGCGTCAGGTAGCCGATCTGCACCGCCATGTTGAACAGGATGCCGACCCAGATCGGGTCGTAGCCGAACACCTTGATCGCCGGCATGAAGATCGGGACCGTCAGCAGCAGGATGGCGATCCAGTCGATGAAGAAGCCGAGGAAGACCCAGACGACGACCATCAGGATGAGGACGACGAAGGGCGGGAAGGGCAGGCCGGTGAGCAGCGACTTCGAGAATTCGATGCCGCCCATGATGGTGTAGACGCCGACCAGCGCATTGGTGCCGATGACGAGCCACAGCACCATGCCGCACGCGGCCAGCGTCTGGTGCACCGCGTCGCGCATCAGCTTGTAGGTGAGCTCGCCACGCGAGGCGACGGCGAGCACCGTGCCCAGCGCGCCGACGGAGGCGGATTCGGTCACCGACGCGATGCCGAGATAGATCGAGGCGAGGGTGGAGAACAGCACCGCGAGCGGCAGCATCACGCCCTTCGACTGGTTGAACTTCTCCGCGATGCTCAGCGCCGGCCCGGCATCGGCCACGGGTCCCAGCGCGGGGTTGAGGCGCAGGCGGGCCTGGACGTAGAGGAAATAGATCGCGGCCATCATCAGGCCGGGAACGAACGAGGCGGTGAACAGGTCTCCGATGTCGGCCCCCGCGGCCAGCCCGTAGAAGACCAGCGTCAGCGCCGGCGGGATCATGCTGCCCAGCGCGCCGGTCGCGCAGACCAGCCCGATCGACAGCTTGCGGTCATAGCCAAGCCTGAGCAGCTGCGGCAGCGCCACGAGTCCCAGCAGCACCATCTCGCCGCCGGCCACGCCGATGATGGCGCCGATGATGATCGCGAAGATGATCGTGACATTGGCCGCGCCCCCGACCGTACGGCCTGTCCAGACCCGGATCGCGTCGTAAAGCTCCCGCGCCAGCCCGGATCGTTCAAGGATCGACGCCATGAAGATGAAGAAGGGCACGGCCACGAGCGCGTAGCTGTCAAGGAAGCTGAAGGTCCTGCTGCCGATCAGGAACAGGCTCTGCGGCCCGTAGAGCAGCAGGCACAGCGCCACCGCCATCGAGCCCGTGGTGAAGGCGAGCGGCACGCCGAGCACGAGCAGGCCGACCATGACGACAAGGATCAGGATCGACCAGGTCGCGATGTCGAGTCCGAGCAGCATGGTCAGGCCTTCCGCGGCGCGATGTGGCGGATGAGATGGCTGAGGACCACCAGCAGGAACAGCACGGTGCCGACGAGCATCCCGGCCTTTCCGATCGAGGGCAGGGGCCAGTTGGGCGGGCCGGGGGTCAGCTCGGGCGCCCAGTTGCCCTGGAAGTCGAACTTCCAGATGGAGGTGCGCGCGTCGAGGTAGACGGCGTAGGCCAGCCCGGCGAGGTAGAACAGGCCGACCGCCAGCGCCAGCAGCTCGAGCCACCAGCGCCGGCGGGGGCCGACCATGTCGGGCACGAAGGTGATGCGGATATGCTCCCGGCGCGCCATGCACCAGGCGCCGCCCAGCGCGAAGCCGACCTGGCACAGCGTGGTGGTCGTCGCCAGCGCCCAGCTCGATGGTGCGCCGAAGACGTAGCGCATCACCACCTCGTAGACCGACAGCAGGATGGCGACGCAGAACAGCCAGGCGAAGGCCGATCCGACGGCCTCGGCCAGACGATCCATGATCGTCGGCCGAGGCCTGTCGGGGTCGGACGGGCCGGCGAGCAGGGCTTCGAACTGGTCCATGGGCCCGGGCCCTCCTGCCGCCGACGGTCCGCCGGTCAACCGATCTTCTTCTGGAAGGCGCGGTGGCTGTCGATGATCTTCTTGGCCAGCGGGCTGCGGGTGGCGAGCGTGTCCTGCACCTCGGACGTGAAGGCGCGCAGCTTGGCGAGCTCGTCCTTCGACCATTCGACGATCTCGACGCCTTCCGTCTTCATCTTCGCCAGAGCCGCGTCGTCATCGGCCTTGATCTGCACCTTGAGTTGCTCGCTCATGGCGCGGGTCTGGCTCGTGACAAGCGCCTTCATGTCGGCGGGCAGCGCGTCCCATTTGGCCTTGTTGAAGCCGATCTCGGTGCCGGGCATCGAGTGCGAGGCGTTGACCGAGAACTTCGCCGCCTTGTAGAGGCCGACCTCGTAGTTCTGCCCGGGCGAGGCCCAGTCGGTCGCGTCGATCACGCCCGATTGCAGCGCGTTGAAGACCTCGCCGCCCGGCAGGTTGACGACCGAGGCGCCGGCCTTGCCGAAATACTCGGCGATGAAGCCGGGCGGGACGCGGATCTTCAGGCCCTTGAGGTCATTGACGCCGCGCAGCGCCTTCTTGGCGGGGATGTGCTCCGACGGCCAGAACACGTTGGCCACATAGACGAGGCCGGAAGCCGCATAGAGCTCGCGGCCGAGATCCTCGCCGCCGCCCTCGGTGAACCAGCGGTCTCGCTGCTGCACCGTGTCGTAGGAGGCGCCCGTGTCGCCGAACACGGTGAAGCTCGGATCGCGGGCGGCGAAGAAGGAGGACGAGGAATAGTGCCCATCGAGGATGCCGGCCGCGATGGCGTTGATCGTCTCGCCGGGCGCGACGGCGCCGCCTGCGGGCAGGGCCTGGATGGTCAGCCGGCCGCCGGATTTTTCCTTGAGGTCCGCCGCCCATTTCTCGAAGGCCCGGTGGGTGGGCGAGGCCGCCGCGAGGAAGCCCTGCATCCTCAGGGTGAAGCTCTGGGCGCGCGAGGGCGTGATGGCGTAGGGCGCGGCGACCGTGCCTGCGAAGGCCGCGGCGCCGAGTTTCAGCATGCTTCGACGTGTCGTCATGGGTGTTCCTCCGGTGCTGTTCAGGCTTTCGCGCCTGCCTTGCTCTTGCTGGTTGCTTCCATGCCAAGGATCGCCCTGGCTTCCTCCGGCGTCGCGACCTCGCGGCCGAGTTCGCGGGCCATCTGGGCGATCCGGCGCACGAGGTCGGCGTTGCTCGGCTGGCCGAGTTCCGAATAGGTGTAGTCGCCGAGCCCGATCGAGATGTGCCCGCCCTGCGCGATGATGGCGCCGGCCAGCGAGAACAGGTTCCCGCCGAAATTCACCACCGTCCATTCGACGTTGCGGCCCGGCGGCAGGAAATCGAGATGCGCCTGCAGGCCCTTCAGCGTGCCCGGATGGCCGCCGAGGAAGGTGTTGTCCGTCAGGCAGAAGCAGAGGAAGGCTGGCTCGTCGAGGAGCCCCATGTCGAGGAAGGCGCCCATGTAGCGCGTGAAGCCGATGTTCCACGACACGAGGTAGGGCTTCATGCCCGCTCCCCTGATGCGGTCGGCGAAGTAGGTCAGGGTCTCGGTCGAGTTCTTGTAGATGAGATTGGTCGTGTCAAAGCGCCTGGCCTGCGCGTTGTAGCGGTCGACATTGACCGAACCCATGTCCATCGGCGCGAAATGCGGCGCGGCGGCCGGGTCATCCGCCATCCTGAGGATGTGGTCGAGGCGGCGCTCCGCCGTGTCGTCCAGCGTCGCGTAGCCCAGCGTCGGATGCACGAGGATGTCGCTGGAGCCGCGAACGAGCCTCACCGTCTCGGCATAGGTCTCGGCGGCATGGTCGGGCTTGCCGTCCGGCTGGCGTGCGTGGAAATGGAGGATCGCCGCTCCCGCCTCGCGGCAGGCCAGCGCATCGGCCGCGATTTCGGCCGGCGTGTAGGGCACGTTGGGGTTGCCCTCGCCACGCATCATGAATTCGTTGACGCGCGCTTCGATGATCAGCTTGCGCATGCACGGACGCCTTGTCGTTTCCTGGAGCGAGGTTCTGGCGGCCTCTTGCGGACCATGAGAATGGTGATATGCCTATTGGTCAATAGGCATATGTCTTTTTCGTCCTGCCTCGGAGGCGCCGATGCCCACGCGACCAGCCGCCAGGCCCGGCACGCCTTCGCCGAACGGGTCGACGCCGGACCTCGACAGCTTCGTCGACAACCTGCCGGGCAACGTCTACCGCCGCGTCCGCAAGCCCGACGGCACCTATGTCTTCGAGTATCTGTCCAACGGCCTGTTCCGGCAGTTCGGCATCGATCACCTCGCGCTGCTGCGGCAGGACACCATCCGGTTCGACTGGATCCATCCCGATGACAAGGAGCGCTTCGTCACCGACCTCGAGATGAGCGCAGCCACCCTCGGCGTGCTCGATCACCGCGTGCGGATCGTCGGCCATCAGGGCCGCGTCTACTGGGCCCGCGGCATCGCGCGTCCGAACCGCAGGCCGGACGGCTCGGTGGTCTGGGACGGCATCGTCATCGACGTGACGCGCGAGATCGAGGCGGAGACTGCGCTCAGGATCGCGAAGGACGAGGCCGACCGGGCGCACCGGCAGGCGGCGGGGGCCATCACTTCGGCGCTGGAGCGCGTGGCGCAGCCGCTGAGACAGCTGGAGACGGCGCTGGCCGCGTTGGCTGCAATGCCTAGCGTGCCGGCGCGGCTCCACGGCCAACTTGCCGATGTCGAAGCGCGCCTGCGCGACATCCTCGCAACGACGGGGCAGCATGAGGCGGAGGGCGCGGCGGCCGAGCCCTACGATGGCCCGTCGACGTTGCGCGCGCTCACCCGGCGGCAAGGCGACGTGCTCGCGCTGATCCGCGCCGGGCACTCGAACAAGGCCATCGCGCAGAAGCTCGGCATCACGCCCGGCACGGCGAAGCTGCATGTCAGCGCGGTGCTGCGGCATCTGGGTCTGCGCCGCCGCAGCGAATTGGTGGCGGGCGTGAAAGGTCCGGCAAGGCTGAACTGACGCGGCCCGGCGCCGCGCGCTTCAGGCGTTCACGCCGCCGCCACCACCGGGCAGGCGACGCTGCGGCCGGCGCGGGCCGCCAGCTCGGGCGCATTGCGAGAGCAGGCCGGCTCGGCCAGCGGGCAGCGCGGATGGAAGGCGCAGCCAGAGGGCGGGTCGATCGGGTTCGGCACCTCGCCCGACATCGGCGCGCGGCGCCTGTTCGGCGCCTCGACATCGGGGATCGTGTCCAGGAGGAGCCGGGTATAGGGGTGCATCGGGGCCGCGAAGATGGCTTCGGCGTCTCCGATCTCGACGATGCGGCCGAGATACATGATCGCCAGCTGGTCCGACATATGCCGGACGACCGAGAGGTTGTGGCTGATCAGGATGTACGTCAGGCCGAATTGCCGCTGCAGCGCCACCATCAGGTTGAGGATCTGCGCCTGCACCGAGACGTCGAGCGCGGAGGTGGGCTCGTCGCAGACGAGCACGTCGGCCTCGGTCGCCAGCGCCCGGGCGATCGAGATGCGCTGGCGCTGCCCGCCGGAGAACTCGTGCGGGTAGCGTTGCGCATCCTGCGCCGACAAGCCCACCGTGGTCAGCAGTTCGGCGACGCGCGCTGCGGTGTCCCGCTCGCTGGCGCGCAGGCCGAGCTCGCGGATGGGCTCGGCCACAACGTCGCCGACCCGCCAGCGCGGATTGAGGCTGGCATAGGGATCCTGGAAGATCATCTGCACGCGCGGCGGGCCGACCGTCCCGTCGGCGCGGGTGATGTCGCCGAAGCGGATGGTGCCCTCGGTCGGGCTCTGCAATCCAACAATCATGCGCGCCAGCGTCGACTTCCCGCAGCCCGACTCGCCGACGATGCTGAACGTCTCGCCGCGCCGGACGGTGAACGACACATCCTGCACAGCCTTCAGGATGCGGCGCGGCGCGCCGTTCACCATGCGCTGGAGCCAGGCGGCCGAGACGTCGAAATGGCAGCTCGCGCCATCGACGGAGAGCGCCACGGCCGCGTCATGCATGGGCCGACCCTCCGAGCGGGTGGTGGCAGGCGGCGCTATGCGCGCCGGCTCCGAGTTCCGGACGGGCCGTCCGGCACAGGGTGCTGGCGCTGGCGCAGCGCGGGTGAAACGAGCAGCCCGAGGGAATGGAAGCCAGCCGCGGCATGGCGCCGTCGATCTGGTGCAAGAGGCCGCTGCGGCTTCGCATGCTGGGAATGGAGGCCATGAGGCCGGCGGTGTAGGGATGCGTGGGATGGCGTGTGACCGCCTCGACCGGCCCGATCTCCGCGATCCTGCCCGCATACATCACGGCGACGCGGTCCGCCGTCTCGGCGATCACGCCCATGTCGTGTGTGACCAGCATGATTGCGGCGCCCTTGTCGCGGCACAGGCTCCTCAGCAGCGCGGTGATCTGGGCCTGGATCGAGACGTCGAGGGCGGTCGTGGGTTCGTCCGCGATGATGAGCGAGGGCTCGGCGCAGAGCGC
>JAIXZF010000118.1 GCA_027489835.1 Hyphomicrobiales bacterium | reverse complement strand
GTCAGGTAGTAGGCTTCGAAGTTGCTGACCGTGTCGCCCTTGGCGGCGAAGTCGTTGAATATTTGGTTGTTGAGGTTGACCAACGCACCCGAGCCCATCCCGAACCAGGAGACCGCGTCGAAGCCGGAGCCGCCGTCATAGCGGCCGCCGCCGCCCGCCCCGGCGATGAAGTCGTTGCCGCCTGCGCCATCGATCACGTCGCGGATCGAGTCCCCGGCCAATACCTCGTTCGCCGCCGTGCCGGTAGTCGTGCGGGTCAGCTCCAGTACGCTCGAGCGGATCGAGTTGTCGCCGCCCGCGTCGGTCACCGTGCTGGACCGGACATTGGCGACGAGGCCGCCCGTGAGCGCGGCGATCTCTGTTTCGATCGCAGAAACGAAAGCAATGATGTTCGTGTCGATCGCTGCACCGGTGGGGTCGTAAACCTGCTGGTAAAAGCTATCCCCGGACGTCCATCCGACCACGATGAAGCCGTTCGACATGACCGTGACCTTGGGCTTGTCCTGGTTGCCGGCAGTGTCGGTATTGACCCGGAACAGATCAGTGCGCGGGCTGCCGTCGGCATTGTAGATGCGCGCGCTGATCTCCGTGCCGCTGATGTCCCAGCCATTGTCGGCGTACGTCACCACGAAGCCGCCATCAAGAAGGCTCTGCACCTGCGGATCCTGGTTGATCGCACCGAGGCTACCTACGGTGCCGTTCGATACCGGCTGCGAAGCCGCATCGAAGCGCTGGAACAAAACGGCGTCGTCGCCGCCCACGACTGGGGTCTGTTGCCAGACGATGACGAAACCGCCATCGCTCAGGCCGGTGACAGAGGGCGTCACAGCATTGAAAGAAGTGGAGAATTCTACCCCTATCAGACCATCAACCTTGCCGCCGTTGACGTCGAAGCGCTGGAAGATGACATCTTGGTTGCCAGGCACATTGTATTGAAATGCCACCACGAAACCGCCGCCAGTAAGGGCTGCGACATCGGACGCAACATCGCCGAATGGTGATGCATTGACGACAGTGTCCGGCCCGAGCGCCACGCCCTGCCCGTCGAACACGCGCACGCGAATATCGCCGCCAAGATCAGCGCTTTGATCCGTAAAGCTGACCACATAGTAGCCATTGGCAAGCCCGGCGACGCTCGTTTCAAACTGATCGTTGTTGGAGGTCGAGTTCAACTGGAACTCGCCGCCCTGAGGCGTTCCATCGCGGTTGATGAGCCTACCTAAGATGAATTGGTCACCAAGCGCATCCCATGTGCCGAAATAGCGCGTGCCTGCGGCGTTCGCAGCGATTGCCGGCGACGATTGGTTGCCGGCGGTATTGATATTGTTCATGAAGAACGTGCTGGTCCCGCCCCAACTATACGTGATGGTGGCCATGGCGATCCCCCTCCACAAGTTGCTCTCGCGCCTGCGATCTGCTGCCGGCCCCGCATCGGGGCACGCGACCTTTGCGATGTTACGTCAAACCATCGTCAAATCCAGACCTTGGCGCCATGGCCCTGAGCCGCGTCGCCGACGGGCTGCGGCCAGCCCGTCTGCATCCCCGTCAGCGCGCGCGGCGCAGCACCGTCTCCCAGCGCCGGTTCTCGCGCGCGATCAGGTCGCGGAAGGCTGCGGGCGTGTTTTCGGCCTCGAGCGGCGCGCTGGCGCCGAGTTCGGCCAGGCGCTGGGCGACGTCGGGCCGCCGCAGCGTCGCCAGAAGGGCCCGGTTCGCGGCCTCGACCAGGGCCGGCGCCGTGCCGCGCGGAAAGAGCAGGCCGTTCCAGACCTCGACCTCGAGCTCGGGAAAGCCCTGTTCGGTGCTGGTCGGCACGTCCGGCAGAACGGGCGAGCGCTTGCCCGCCATCAGCGTGACGCCCTTCACCGCGCCGGCCCTGATCTGCGGCGCGATGCTGGTGATCTGGTCGCACATGAAGTCGATCTGCCCGGCGACGAGGTCGTTGAGCGCAGGCGCCGTGCCGCGATAGGCGACGGAGGCCGGCATCGCATCCGCCATGACGTTGAACAGTTCGCACGCGACCTGCGACGTCGCGCCCAGCCCGGCATGGCCGAAAGACAGCCGGCCCGCATTGGCCGCCACGAAATCCCTGAAGGCCGCGAGCGACGGCGCGTCGACATCCTTGCGGGCTGCCAGCACCATCGGCGCGTTGGCGACGATGCCGATGGGCTCGAAGTCATGGACAGGATCGTAGCCGACCGTGCTGTTGACGAGCGGCGTCAGCGCATGGGTCGCCATCTGGCCGAGCACCATCACCGAGCCGTCGGGCCGGGCCCGCGCCGCGCGAAGCGCGCCGGTCGCGCCGCCTGCGCCGCCGACATTCTCGATGACGATGGTCCTGCCGAGCGGCCCGGACATCCCCTCCGCCGCCAGCCGCGCGACGATGTCGGTCGGCCCTCCGGCCGCGAATGGGACGATGAGCGTGATCGGACCCGGGGCCCCCTGGGCCTGGACGGCGGGCGCGCCGATGGCCGTGCACAAGGCGGCGATGGCCGCGCGGCGGGTCAGGTTCAGGCGGGCTGGCATGGCGGCAGCTCCTTCTTCGTTCGGGGCAAGTCTCCCCGCGCCTTGACCGACCGGGCGATGCCGGCCGTCGCAACGAGAGCCATCATGCCCGCGATGTTGACGATGGCCATGCACGTTTGCGTGCGGCCGATCAGGTCGAGCGCGACCCCGCCGAGCGCCGACAGGAACACGCCGGTGAGGAAGGTGATGAGCGATTGCTGGCCGACGAGGACGATCGGCGCGGCGAGCCCGTTGCCGATCCGCTCCTTCACCCCGCCCAGAAGGCCGGCGAAGGTCCATCCCAGCAAAAGCGCATGCGCGAGCCGCAGCGGATGCAGCGTGGTGATGGCCTCAGACGGGTAGATGGCCAGGTACAACCGGCTCAGCCAAGGCCAGGCCTCGTGCGCGCCCCAGAAGGTCAGCGGGATGCAGGCGATCAGAACGGCGAGGCCCGCGGCGAGCCTTGCCCGCGTCGCCTCGGGCGGACGCCACCACCCCGCGGTCGCGCCGAAGCCGAGGAAGAACAGGAATTGCCAGGCCAGCGGGTCGAAATACCAGTCCCGGTCGCCGGAAGGGTGGGCCGGCAGGTTTAGCGGCTGGAACTGCACCAGCAGCCAGAGCGCGGCGGACATTCCGAGCGCTGCCTTCGGGCTCCGCGTCGCCAGCGCCACCATGAGGGGCGCCGCGGCCAGCAGGAGAATGTAGAGCGGCAGGATGTCGAAATAGACCGGCACGTAGCGCAGGGAGGCGACGTTCAGCAGCGCGCGGGCCGGATCGGCCACGAGGTAGCCGAGGCTGTAGCGCAGGAGGTAGCGGTCGCCCCCGATCACGGCGTCGAGGGCGAGCAACATCGCGGCGAAGCCGGCGAAGGCCAGCAACTGCGCCGACCAGAGCTGCCCGATCCGCCGCGCGATCCGCTTCGCCCCCGCGATCCAGCCCTGCCGCCTGAACACGCCGCCGAAGGCGATTCCGCAGGCGAGGCCGGAGCAGAGCACGAAGGCTTCTGCGCCCGAGGAGAAGCCCATCTTGGCAGGGATGAACTCGGCCCATGAGTTGCCGGGCACGTGCGCCACGAAGATGATGAGCATCGTCAGCCCGCGCGCCAAGTCGAGCCGGGCGTCGCGGACCTTCGTCGCCCTTGCGGCGGCAGGCGCGGCTGCGCTCATGGTGTGCTCAGGCTCGGCTCTCAAGCGTCTCGAAGATGAGCGCGGCGACGTAGCCGTAGATCGCATGCCCCACCAGGCTCATCAACGACAGGACAGGGTAATTGTTCAGCAAGAAGGGCTGCCCAGCAAGCGGCGCGAAGAAACCGAGCGCGATGAAATAGGTGATGACGCCCCAGACCCAGCCGGCCAGCGGCATCCTGAGCTGCGGCAGGGCGCGGGACAGCACGTAGTAGGCCAGCGGATAGAACAGCAGGCCCGTCAGCCCGTGCAGCAACTCGGCCAGCGGCAGGCCGATGCCGATGCCCAGCTGGTGCTGAAACAGCGAGCGCACAAGTTCGGGCGGCTGCAGCGGGAAGCCGGCAGCCCAGGCGGTGAAGCTGGCGGCGAACACCTCCCAGATGCCGAAGCCGGCCGCGCCGCCGAGCATCAGCCGCCAGACGGTGCCGGCGGAGGGAATGGCGAGGCGGGCGCTCGGAGTGGAGACGGAGCGACTGTCGGCAAGGCGTTCGGTGAGGCTGCTCATGGCGTGTGGTCCCGGACTCGGTTGCGTCAACCACTGTTCGTCTGCCGAAGCCGCCCCGTTACGCGCCTCCGGCGACATATTGGCGACAGGCCCCCTAGGCATCGGAACCAGCTCAGTCCGGCCCGTCCTCCAATGTGCCGCGGGCGAAGGCAGCCCGGATCGCGCCGAGCGAAAATCCGCGGCGCGCCAGTTTCGCGATGTCCTTGCCCGGATCCCGCTCACGCCCATCCAACCGCGCCCACGGCCCGAGCCTGAGCCGGCGCGCCGCGGTGATGGCCTGCTCGACCTCGTCGAACCCTGCCTCGGCCAGCGCTTCGCCGGCAAGTTCGCGCCCGACGCCCTTGGCCCCGAGCGCGGCCCTCGCGCGGCCGGCCGAAAGCCCCTTTCGCTTGAGCGACCGGGCCCGGTCTCCCGCGAAGCTCCGGTCGTCGATCAGGCCGGACTGCGCCAGCTTAGCCACCGTCTGCGCGATCAGCGCCCGCACCGCCTCGTCAGGCTCGATGCCCGAGCGCTTGCGGGCCTTACGTGCGAGCACGGCGGCAAGGTTCGCCTCGGTCGAGGCATAGCGCGCGAGGTAATACTGCGCGGCGTTCATCATCCAGCGCGCCGTGACGGGCTTAGGGTCCGGAGGGCCGCGCATCGAATCCGTCCTCACGAGGCTGCTGTGGCGCTTTGCGGTCGATTTGACGGTGGGGACGACAAACCCCATTGCCCGTTATCAGCCCCGCTGCTAGCCATTGAACAAACGCGGATCGGAGAAACGGCTTTCTTCAGGCCGGCAGCTTCGGCCTTAGGGGTAAGGACGTCGTCACGCATGGAAATCTTCCTGCAGCAGCTCATCAATGGGCTGACGCTGGGGTCGATCTACGGCCTCATCGCCATCGGATACACGATGGTGTTCGGCATCATCGGCATGGTCAACTTCGCGCATGGCGACGTGTTCATGCTGTCCTGCTTCATCGCGCTGATCTGCTTCATGCTGATCTCGTCCGCACTCGGGGCGGGCCTCGTGGTGGTCGCGCTGTTGCTGGTGCTCGTCATCGGCATGGCGCTGACGGCTCTGTGGAACTGGGCCATCGAGCGCGTGGCCTATCGCCCGCTTAGGGGCTCCTTCCGCCTCGCGCCGCTGATCTCGGCCATCGGCATGTCGATCTTCCTGATGAACTTCGTGCAGGTCATCCAGGGGCCCCGCAACAAGTCGATACCGCCCATCGTCGATGGGGGCATCGTCTTCTTCGCCAGCTCGGTCTATCCGGTGAAGTTCGCCTACAAGCAGATGATCATCATGGGCGTCACCGCCGTGCTGCTGCTCGGCTTCTGGTATCTCGTGCAGAAGACCTCGCTCGGCCGCGCCCAGCGCGCCTGCGAGCAGGACCGCAAGATGGCCGCCCTCCTCGGCATCGACGTCGACCGCACCATCTCGCTCACCTTCGTCATCGGCGCGGCGCTCGCGGCGGTGGCGGGCGTGATGTACCTGCTGCAATACGGAGTCATCAGCTTCAATGACGGCTTCGTTCCGGGCGTGAAGGCCTTCACCGCGGCGGTTCTCGGCGGCATCGGCTCGCTGCCCGGCGCCGTGCTGGGCGGACTGATCATCGGTCTCATCGAAGTGTTCTGGTCGGCCTATTTCACCATCGACTACAAGGATGTCGCGGCCTTCTCGATCCTCGCCATCGTGCTGATCTTCCTGCCCTCCGGCATTCTCGGCCGTCCCGAAGTGGAGAAGGTCTGATGGCCAAGGCAGGCGGACAACTCGTCGAGCAGCAGGGCCCGGTCAAGACCGGCCCCCTTGCCGCGCTGAAGGAGGCGGCCTTCGCAGGCCTCGTCACCTTCGGGCTCTGCATCCCCATCGTGGCCTACGGCACGCGGCAGGACCTCAACAACCGGCTGATCCTCGACCAGCGCTGGGGCGCCGTCGCCTGGGCAGTGGCCATCGTGTTCGTGGGCCGGCTTTTGGTGACGCTCAACGCCCAGCGCAGGGCCGGCGGCGGGGCCAAACTGTTCCGCGTGCCGCAGGTCATGCAGCCGGCTCTGGCGAAGCTCTTGCCCGTTCTCGGCCCACTGGCCATTGGCTTCCTGTTCGCCTTCCCCGTCATCTCGCTGGTGCTCGCCGGCTGGCAGGGCTCGACCAAGTGGATCGACAATTTCGGCGTCCAGATCCTGATCTACGTGATGCTGGGCTGGGGCCTCAACATCGTGGTGGGCCTCGCGGGCCTGCTCGATCTCGGCTACGTCGCCTTCTACGCGGTCGGCGCCTATTCCTACGCGCTCTTCGCCACCAAGGTGATCCCGGCCACCTACCCGTCGCTCGGCGTTTGGGCCTTCTGGATCTGCCTGCCGGTCGCGGGGCTTCTCGCATCCTTCTGGGGCATCCTGCTCGGCTTCCCGGTCCTGCGATTGCGAGGCGACTATCTCGCCATCGTCACGCTGGCCTTCGGCGAGATGATCCGCCTCGTGCTGATCAACTGGATCGACTTCTCGGGCGGCTATGCCGGCATCTCGGGCATTCCGCGCCCCAGCTTCTTCGGCATTCCCTTCAATGCCAGCGACAGCGGCTTCGCGGCCGTGTTCGGCATCGAGTTCTCGCCGATCTACCGCACGATCTTCCTCTACTACGTCATCCTGTGCCTCGCCCTGCTCACGGCCTTCGTGACCATCCGCCTGCGCCGCATGCCGGTGGGACGGGCCTGGGAAGCGCTGCGCGAGGACGAGATCGCCTGCCGCTCGCTCGGCATCAACACAACCACGACCAAGCTCACGGCCTTCTCGCTCGGCGCCGGTTTCGGCGGCTTCGCGGGCGCGTTCTTCGCCGCCAAGCAGGGCTTCATTTCGCCCGAGAGCTTCACCTTCATGGAGTCGGCGGTCATCCTCGCCATCGTCGTGCTCGGCGGCATGGGCTCGCTCTGGGGCGTCGCCATCGCGGCGGTTGTCATGATCGGCGGGCCCGAGTTGATGCGCGAGGCCGAGTTCACCAAGCAGATCTTCGGCGCCGACTTCGACCCGACCCAGTACCGCATGTTGATCTTCGGCATGGCCATGGTCGTCATCATGATCTGGAAGCCGCGAGGCCTGATCTCGACCCGCGAACCTACGGCCTTCCTCAAGACGTCGAAGGCCGTGTCCGGCTCGCTCGTGAAGGAGGGCCATGGCTGATGAGCTCCGCCCCGCTTCTCAAGGTCGAGCACCTGACCATGCGCTTTGGCGGCCTCGTCGCCGTCAATGACCTGTCCTTCGAGGTCCGCAAGGGCGACATCACGGCGCTGATCGGCCCCAATGGCGCCGGCAAGACCACGGTGTTCAACTGCATCACCGGCTTCTACAAGCCGACCGAGGGCATGATGACCCTCACCGCGGACGACGGCGCCGCCCACCTGCTCGAGCGGATGCCGGACTTCCGCATCGCGCACAAGGCGAGAGTCGCGCGCACCTTCCAGAACATCCGCCTGTTCACGGGCATGACCGTGCTCGAGAACCTGCTTGTCGCCCAGCACAACGTGCTGATGAAGGCCTCGGGCTACACGGTGATGGGCCTGCTCGGCATCGGCGGCTACAAGGCCGCGTCGCAGGCCTCGATCGAAAAGGCCAAGTACTGGCTCGACAAGACGCGTCTGATGGAGCGCGCCGACGATCCGGCGGGCGACCTGCCCTATGGCGACCAGCGCCGTCTGGAGATCGCGCGCGCCATGTGCACCGACCCGGTGCTGCTCTGCCTCGACGAGCCGGCCGCTGGCCTCAACCCGCGCGAAAGCCTGGAGCTGAACAATCTCCTGCGCTCGATCCGCAAGGATGACGGCGTATCGATCCTGCTCATCGAGCACGACATGAGCGTCGTCATGGAAATCTCGGACCACGTCGTGGTGCTCGATTACGGCACCAAGATTTCCGACGGCACGCCCGTCGAGGTCCAGAACGATCCGAAGGTCATCGCCGCCTATCTCGGCGTCGAGGATGACGAGGTCGAGGCCGCCGAAGCCGAAGCGGGTG
>JAIXZF010000272.1 GCA_027489835.1 Hyphomicrobiales bacterium | reverse complement strand
ACAAGCGCCTGCGGGAGGCCGAGCGCGAGGTCTTGCAGGAGCGCCGCCAGCTGGTGAACCGGTGGGCGCTGGCGCGGATGCAGGGCGACGATGAAGGCCGGGCGGCCGCGCTGGCGGCGATCCGCGTCTGGAACGAAAAGCCGTATGCGCGGGGCCTGCGCATCACGCAGGACACGCTCGGCCAGTCGCTGGCGACCCGCAACCTGAACAGCCGGCGGCGTGACGATGGCGTCGTGATCGAGAACAAGCAGCTCCGGCGCCACCTACAAGGGCTGATGCCCGAGCGCGTCTACCAGTAGTGCCCTAGCGCACCGTGAACGGCGGGTCGTCAGGGACAAGGACGATCCGGCTGAGCCATTCGTGCTTGTGCTCAAGGCTGAAGCCCTTGCCGTAGCGCGGGCGCTGGAACTTGTGGCCCATGAACGTGGCCACGAGCTTTTCGGGCGTCTCGACGGCGTTGAGCCGGTCCTCGAATGTGTGCCGCAGCGAGTAGAGCGACTGCCCCTCGACCGGCCTCAGGCCGTGCGTCTCAAGGTACTTGTTGACGACGCCAGAGAGCGACGCCGCCTTGTCGCGGTAACGAGGGAAGCCGGCCGGAAAGGCCTGCATGGCGGCCAGCGCAACGCCGACCAGTGGAATCTCCCGGGCCGACTGCGAGGTCTTCATGCGCCGGCCTTCAGGGCGGACCTCGATGTGCGGCACCGGCGCCGTGAGCTTGATGGTGGTCTCGGTGAGGTTGGTCGCCTCGGACAGCCGCAGCCCGGTTTCGGCCATCAGGCAGATCACCGCTCGCGCCTGTTCGTTGAGATCTGCCAGCGCCGTCCTGTCCAGCAGCTTCGTGCGCACGAACTCGGCATCGTAGGCCACTCGTTGCCCGGCCTGTCCGCCCTCGATCCGCAACTGCGAGAACACGGGCTCGAGCCCGAGGCGCAGCGTCTGGTCGACGACCCGCAACATGCGGGCCAGATGCCCGAAGTCCTTGTTGGCGGTGTCGATGTCGAGATCTTCGATGAGCAGCCTTCGCTGCCAGCGCTCCCTGAAGTCCAGGGCGTCGCCGCGCCTCAGCGCGGTGATCGGCTTGTCGCCAATCAGGTCCATCAGGTTCGCGATCGCGCGGCGCTTCGGCATCTCCCACTTGCGTCGCTGGTTCGGTGATAGGTCGGTGATGCTGGCCTTCTGCGTCGCCTCGTAGGCCGTGAACAGGCCGGACAGCATGATCTGCGGCGGCTCCACGCCGCCGAGCACGCCCGCGACAAGCGCCGCGTCCTCGACTCTGTTGCGCGTCGACAGCACGTCGAGGCGTTGCAGGATCTCTTCGAGCGGCCGGAGCGCGATTTCGGCGGCCGGCGCGTAATCGAAGCCATGCTTGCGCGCGGTCCGGCGGGCGGCGTCATAGGCCGCCTTCGCGGCATCCGCTCGTCCCTCCTTCGTCTCGCGCCAGAAATGCTCGGTCTCGGAATTGAGCTTGCGGACGGCCGGCCCGGCGCGGACGGCACGAGGGTCGTCGGCAATTCTGATTCCGGTCGACATCTTGACGATCAAGCGCCGGTCGATGTCGGCCAGTTCATCGGGCACCCGGCGCATGTAGTACCAGACGCCTTGCCTGCGCCCCAGGTACCGATGCTTGGCAACTCGCGTCATGCGATTGTAACCCAGTCTGTAACCCAGTGGCGTAGCCCACTGCGTAGACCAAGTGTAAGCCAATCAATGATTTAGAAGCAATATCAATGATGCGGCCAGCCAAGCGGCAGTGAAAATGGCGGACAGGGCGGGATTCGAACCCGCGATAGAGTTGCCCCTATACACACTTTCCAGGCGTGCGCCTTCAACCACTCGGCCACCTGTCCGCAACGCGCGCCGGGGCGCACGCAAAACCTTCAACTGGGACGCGCCGGCCATGGCCGGCGCTGTGCGCCTTCAACCACTCGGCCACCTGTCCGCGACGCGCGCCGGGGCGCACGCCCGGGCTGGCGAACCCTGACAGTCCGCGAGCCGCAGGGCGCTATGGCCGGAGCGGCGGAAGATTGCAAGGGTGGCGTGGCTGGCAATCGGAAAATTCCCGTGGGAGGAAAGCGATAAGGGGCGGAGACGTCGCCGGGCGGCTTGCGCGGCAGGCGCGGTAAGGGCACATCTGGGCCGAAAGGATGCGCCCCGTGATCAAGGCGACGTTCCGCACATGTGCGTTCCTGCTGCTGGCCGCAGGCTTCGTTGCCGCCGTCATGGACGGGGCTCGCTCGCTCGCGGCATCGGCTCTGGACTATGCTCAACTGGGCGGCACGGTCGCCGGGCTGCTGGGGGAGCGCTTCGCAGCGCTGCAGCCCGCCGTCGAGCGGAACCTGCATCCGCTGCTGTGGGACCCCGTGCTGACCAAGCTGCTCCTGCTGCCGACCTCGCTGGCGCTTCTCGGGCTTGGGCTGCTGTTCCACCGCATCGGTCGACGCAGCCGCGCCTCGATCGGCTACGTCACGCGTAACTGATCTGGTGGCCCTCGCGAATTGAGGTCGTGATGCCCATATCCGGCGGGCCACAAGAGGAGATCGCGATGTTTTTCCGCAAGAAGGCCGAACTGCCGAGCCCGTCCACGGCGCTGCCCGGCCGGCCGAACCCCATCCCTACGGCCGAGACTCATTTCGTGAACAAGCGGGCGCTCAAGGGCCCCTATCCCGAGGGCATGGAGCAGGCGGTGTTCGGGCTCGGCTGCTTCTGGGGCGCGGAGCGGAAGTTCTGGCAGATGGGCCAGGGCATCTGGGTGACGGCGGTCGGCTATGCCGGCGGCCTGACGCCGAACCCGACCTATGAGGAGGCCTGCTCCGGCCTGACCGGGCATAACGAGGTCGTGCTCGTGGTGTTCGATCCGGCGCAGACAAGCTACGCAGAGTTGCTCAAGACCTTCTGGGAGAGCCATGATCCCACCCAAGGCATGAGGCAGGGCAACGACGTCGGCACGCAGTACCGCTCGGGCATCTACACCTATGGCGGCGAGCAGACGGCGCAGGCCGCAGCGTCGAAGGCGGCCTACCAGGAGGCGCTGACGAAGCGCGGCTATGGGCCGATCACCACCGAGATCGTGGAAGCCCCGACCTTCTACTTTGCCGAGGGCTACCACCAGCAGTACCTCGCCAAGAACCCCGGCGGCTATTGCGGGCTCGGCGGCACGGGCGTCGCCTGCCAGATCGGCGTCGGCGTCCACGCCTGAATCGAAGCGCGCGCCGCCGCCCCTTGCAGGGCGGCGGCGGCAACGCCATAAGCGGTCATCAAGCGCATGGAGAGCCGCGAGATGATCGAGAAGGCGCTCGAGAAATTCCTGTTCGGCAGCCGCTGGCTGCTGGCGCCGTTCTACGTGATGCTGGTCATCGCCATGCTCGGGCTGCTGCTCAAGGCGGGGCAGGAGACGGCGCATTTCATCACCCATGCCTGGACCGCGACCGAATCCGACATCATCCTCGGCGTGCTGGCGCTGGTAGACCTCACGCTCACCGGCTCGCTCATCATCATCGTGATCTTCTCGGGCTACGAGAACTTCGTCTCGAAGATCGAGGCGGACGATCACAAGGACTGGCCCGAATGGATGGGCAAGATCGACTTCACCGGCCTCAAGCTGAAGCTGGTGTCGTCCATCGTGGCGATTTCGGCCATCCAGGTGCTGAAAGCCTTCATGAGCGTGAAGACAATCAGCGACCGTGACCTCACCTGGCTTGTCGGCATCCACATGATGTTCGTGGTGTCGGGCCTGCTGATGGCGCTGACCGACAAATGGACGTCGGAAAGCACCTACGGCAAGCCGGCCAAGCCTGTTCCTGAGAAGAAGGCCGACCCGCTCTAGCCCGCAGCGCCGAGCCTCGGCATCGTCCAGGGCTGGGCGGCGAGGCGCGCTTCGCGGAAAGCCGCGATTTCCGGCAGATGCCTTCGGGTGAGATCGATGTCGTCCCAGCCGTTCAGGAGCTGGAGCCGGCGAACCGGATCGACCGAGAAGGCGAGGGCGAGATCACCGCAGCGCACGGTGCAGGCCTCGAGGTCGACCGCGACCGCATAGCCCACGCCTGGCAGCGCCTCCATCAGAGCTTCGACGCCAGATTCCGGCATCACAGCCGGCAACAGCCCGTTCTTGACGGCGTTCGATGCGAAGATATCGCCGAAGGACGGGGCGATGACGCAGCGAATGCCGAAATCCCACAACGCGTAGACGGCCGCCTCACGCGAGGAGCCCGTGCCGAAGTTGCGCCCTGCGACTAGAACCTTCGCCCTGGCGTGGCGCGGATCGGACAGCACGAACCCTGGCTTAGGCGATCCATCCGCCTCGAAGCGCAGATCGTGCAGCAGGAATTGGCCATAGCCCTCCGCGCGGGAGCGCTTCATGAAGCGGGCGGGGATGAGCTGATCTGTGTCGACATTGGCGAGGCCGAGCGGGGCGGCGAAGGCTTCGAGCCGGGTGAAGCGCTCCATGTCTCAGCCCTCGCGTGTTGGAAGATCGCGCACGTCCGCCAGCCGGCCCGTCACGGCCGCCGCGGCGACCATGGCAGGCGACATCAGGTGTGTGCGCGCGCCCTGGCCCTGCCGGCCGCGAAAATTGCGGTTGGTGGTCGAGGCGCAGCGCTCGCCCGCGCCGACCAGATCGCCGTTCATGCCGACGCACATCGAGCAGCCGGACTCGGCCCAGTCCAGCCCCGCCGCGATGAAGATGCGGTCGAGGCCTTCGGCCTCCGCCTGCCGCTTGACGAGGGAGGAGCCGGGCGAGACGAGGCCGGGCACCCGGGCCTTGCGGCCCTCTAGAACGGCGGCCGCGGCGCGCAGATCCTCCAGCCGCGCATTGGTGCAGGAGCCGATGAAGACGCGGTCGATGGCAACATCGGACAGCTTCTGGCCGGGCTCGAGGCCCATATAGCCAAGCGCATCGGCAAGGTAGGCGGCGCGCGCCGGATCGGCCAAGTCCGGCATGGGCACGCGTCCCGTGATCGGCAACGCATCCTCGGGGCTCACGCCCCAGGTGACGATGGGGACGACTTCGGCGGCTTCGATGGCGACCTCGCGGTCGAAGACCGAGCCGGGTTCGGTGGTGAGCCCGCGCCAGCTCTCGATGGCCGCGTCCAGATCAGCGCCCGAGGGCGCATAGGGGCGGCCGCGCACCCAGGCAAAGGTCGTCTCGTCCGGCCCGACCATGGCGCAGCGTGCCCCGGCCTCGATCGACATGTTGCAGAGTGTGAGGCGCCCCTCCATCGACAGCGCCGTGATGGCGGAGCCGTCATATTCGAGCGCATGGCCCTGCGCGCCATTGGCGCCGATGCGCGCGATGACGTGCAGGGCCAGATCCTTGGCGGTGATGTGCGGCGCGAGCATGCCCGAGACGGTGACGCGCATGCGCTTCGGCTTCCGCTGCCAGAGCGTCTGCGTCATCAGCACATGGGCGACTTCGGATGCGCCGATGCCGAAGGCGTAGGCGCCGAACGCCCCATGCGTGGAGGTGTGGCTGTCGCCGCAGACGATGAGGAGGCCCGGCAGGGTCAGCCCCTGCTCGGGACCGACGACATGGACGATGCCCTGGGCCGGGTCGTCGAGGCCGAACAGCCTGAAGCCATGCCGCGCGGCGTTGGCGGAGAGCCGGTCCACCATGCCCGCCACCTCCTTGTCGCCGATGACGTGGCGGTTGCGGGTGGGCACGTAATGATCGGCGACGCCGAAGGTGAGGCCAGGTTCGGCCAGCGGCGCGGCCTTCTCGTCGAGCTTGCGGAAGGCGTGGTGCGAGCCTTCATGGACGAAGTGCCTGTCGACCCAGAGCAGCGCCTCGCCATCCTCGCGCTGCGTGATGACGTGGCTGTCCCAAAGCTTGTCGAACAGGGTCCTTGGGGCGCTCATGCCGCCTCGATCTCCGCGATCATCTCCTGAATGGTGGCGACGCGGCCCACGGGGCGCAAGGCGTCGATCGCGGTGCTGTGTGTCTGCGGGCTGAAGGCGGCGCAGCCATCTTCCAGCACGATCGTCTCGATGTCGCGCACATGGGCCTCGCGGACGGTGGAGGCGACGCCGCCATTGGTGACGATGCCGCAGGTGAGGAGGCGCGTGACGCCGAGCTTGCGCAGCACCCATTCGAGCCGGCTCATGTAGAAGGCGGAATAGGCCACCTTCTCGACCGCAACGTCGACGGGCCGGAGCTCATCGATAGTGGCGTTGCCCCAGGAGCCAGGGGCAAAATCACCACGGCCGAGGAAGGGTCGCATCTGCTTGAGGTGCGGCGAAATCAGCGGCTCGCCGCCGCGCCCCGGAACCAGCGTGAACTGCGTGGCGACGACGAGGCCGCCCGTGGCCCGCAGCGCGTCCATCAGCGGCCTGATCCGCGCCGGCAGCGCCGCGATCTCGGGTGCGGACTGCCCGCCGCGCGCATAGGCGCCGTTCGGGTGGATGAAGTCGTTCTGCAGGTCGCAGAGGAGGAGGGCGGTGGTTTCCCAGTGCCTAGCCATCACATCCGCTCCACGATCAGATTGCCGAACGCGTCCACGCGGGCACAAAGCCCCGGATCGATCACGGTCGTCGCGTCGCCCTGTTCGAGGATGGCGGGGCCCTCGATGACGGCGCCGACGGGGAGGGCGAGCCGATCCCAGATCGAGGCCTCGCGCCAGTTGCCGTCGAACCAGACGGGGCGCGAACCGCGGCGGGCAGCTTCAAGACTTGAATCCGCTTTCGGCGCCAAGGCCTTGAGATCGAAGCCGGGGCGGCGCCCGATCGCAGCAGTGCGCAGGTTGACGATGCGGACCGGGATGCCGGGCAGCAGGCGCGAGAAGGCGCGGGCATAGGCCGCCTCGAACGCCTGCCGCGCCTGCGCCTCGGTAATGCCTGTCCCGGTCTCGCCAAGCGTGACCGGCAGCGGCACGGCGACCGTGTGGGTCTGGCCTTGGTAGTGCATGTCGAGCTCGTAGACGACGTCGATGCGCTCGACGTTCAGCCCCGAAGCCGCAACGACCGCATGGGCCTCCCGCCCTGCGGCGACCATGCGCGCATCGAGCGCGGCCGCATCGAGGCCGTCGAGCATCAGATTCACGGTCATGACCTGATCGTGCCGGATATCGGCGATGATGCAGCCCAGCGCCGAGGTGATGCCGGGATAGCGCGGCACCAGCGCCGATTTCAGGCCGCATTCCTTGATAAGCGCGCCGACATGAAGCGCACCGCCGCCGCCGAAGGGCACGGCGGTGAAGCGCGTCGGATCATGGCCGCGCTCGATGGAAACGAGCCGGATGGCGCCGGCCATCCTCGCATTGGCGATGCGCACGATGGCCTCGGCCGCCTGCTCGGGCCCGAGGCCGAGCGGGGCGCCGATTTCGCGGGCGATGGCGGCGCGCGCCGCCTCGACGTCGAGGCGCGCAAGCTTGCCGCCGATCGGCTTGTCGGCGTT
>JAIXZF010000368.1 GCA_027489835.1 Hyphomicrobiales bacterium | reverse complement strand
GCGAACTCCACAGGCTGGGACGGCCCCAAAGCGCGCTGGTGGCGTCGGTCAACCTCGAGATCTTCACGTCGCTGCGGCGCGCCGGAGTTTCGTGGGCGGGCCGTTCGGCCTCGCTCTGGATGACGAATGGCGCAGTGGGCCAGCTCGGCAAGGATCTGCCGCCCGAGCGCGCGGCCCGCGTCAGGGCGCTGCTGGAGCTCGACCGAGCCCAGTTCGTCGATGAGGCGCTGGCGACGCGCCCCGAGCTTCTCGCCTTCCTCGCGCCGTCGCCCGACATGGACATGCAGGCCTGGCTCTCGCGCGACCCGCGCCTCGCGGACTTGCTGTCAGGCTATGTCCCGGCGGGTTTTGCGGACGAGATGCGCCTGTTCCTGCGCAAGAACCGGGCGGGCGCAGGGGACGGGGCCGGCAGGCCGCCGCTCTGACGAAAGCTGTGCTTGCCGCCATGTCGGGGCACGCGCTAGAGAGCCGGGCAAAGGGCGCGCATCGACAGCTGGCGCGCCCGTTCACATAGCTGCGGGAAGGTCGCCTCAATGGACAAGATCAAGGTCACCGGCAAGGTCGTCGAGATGGACGGCGACGAGATGACGCGCATCATCTGGCAGTACATCAAGGACAAGCTGATCCATCCCTATCTCGACATCGACCTCGAATATTACGACCTCGGCATCGAGCATCGCGACGCGACCCGCGATCAGGTCACGGTCGACGCCGCCAACGCCACCAAGAAGCATGGCGTGGCGGTCAAGTGCGCCACCATCACGCCCGACGAGGCGCGGGTGAAGGAGTTCAACCTCCAGGAGATGTGGAAGTCGCCCAACGGCACCATCCGCAACATCCTGGGCGGCGTCATCTTCCGCGAGCCGATCATCTGCAAGAACGTGCCCCGGCTGGTGCCGGGCTGGACGCAGCCCATCATCGTCGGCCGCCACGCCTTCGGCGACCAGTATCGCGCCACCGATTTCCGCTTCCCCGGCAAGGGCACGCTGACGATCAAGTTCGTCGGCGAGGACGGCCAGGTGATCGAGAAGGAGGTCTTCAAGTCCCCCGGCTCGGGCGTCGCCATGGCGATGTACAACCTCGACGATTCGATCCGGGATTTCGCGCGCGCTTCGCTCAACTACGGGCTGAACCGCAAGCTGCCGGTCTACATGTCCACCAAGAACACGATCCTGAAGGCCTATGACGGCCGCTTCAAGGACATCTTCGAGGAGGTCTTCGAGACCGAGTTCAAGGCCCGCTTCGACGCGCTCAAGCTCACCTACGAGCATCGCCTGATCGACGACATGGTGGCCTCCGCGCTGAAATGGTCGGGCGGCTATGTCTGGGCCACCAAGAACTACGATGGCGACGTGCAGTCCGACATCGTGGCGCAGGGTTTCGGCTCGCTCGGCCTGATGACCTCGGTGCTGATGACGCCGGACGGCAGGATCGTCGAGTCGGAAGCCGCGCACGGCACGGTCACGCGCCACTACCGCGAGCACCAGAAGGGCAAGGAAACCTCGACCAACTCGATCGCCTCCATCTACGCCTGGACGGGCGGCCTCAAGCACCGCGCCAAGCTGGACAACAACCTCGCTCTGGACCGTTTCGCCAACACGCTCGAGCGCGTCTGCGTCGACACGGTCGAGGCCGGCTACATGACCAAGGACCTCGCGCTGCTGGTCGGCGCGGACCAGCGCTGGCTCTCCACCACCGGCTTCCTCGACAAGATCTCGGAAAACCTCACCAAGGCCATGGCGGCCTGACCGGCGCGGCCGGGCGACACTCAGGGGCGGCGCATGCGCCGCCCTTTTGTTTTGGCCGAAGGCCCCGAAACCACGGCCGGCCAGTCGCCGATCTCCTCCCGCGCGATGTCGCCATGCGGCTCGAGCTGTTCGGCGCGGACGCGGCTGCCCGCCACCTCCTCGATCCGCGCCGCGACCTCGGGGTAGGCCAGCATCACGACCCGCAGGTCCTCGGCTTCGAGCACCAGCAGCCGCGTGCGCTCCAGCGCCCTGACCGTGGCCGAGCGTTCCTGGCGGGCGAGCAGCGCCACCTCGCCGAAGAAATGGCCTGCGCCCAGCACCACGCGCCGCTTCCTCAGCAGCACCTCGACCGAACCTCCGGCGATGAAGTACATCGAATGGGCAGGCTCGCCGCGCCTGACGATGATCTCGCCCGCTTCGGCGGTGCGGCTCTTGAGATAGCGCATGATCTCCGCCACTGCCGCGGCGTTGAGCTCGGCGAACAGCGGCACGCGGGCGACCATCGACCATGTCACCACGAAATCGCGCCGATGGATCTCCCGCGCGAACTGGGACGAAATGATCGCCACCGGCAGCGCCAGCATCATCAGCCCGGCTATGGCGGTGAAGGCCGCGATCAGCTTGCCCAGCGGCGTCACGGGCGTGACGTCGCCATAGCCCACGGTCGTGAGCGTGATCACTGCCCAGTACATCGCCTCCGGAATGCTGCCGAAATGGTCCGGCCTGACATGGCCTTCCGCGAGATGCATGGCGGAGGCGGCCACCAGCACGGCACCGCACAGGATGACGAGGCAGGCCCCGAGCGCCCGCCGCTCGGCCCAGATCGCTTCGCCCAGGCTGTTGAGGCCCGCGGAGTATCGTGCGAGCTTGAAGAAACGCAGCAGCCTGAAGATCATCACCGTGCGCAGGTCGAACTCGGACACGAGCGCCAGCACCACGGGCGCGAGCGCCATGAGGTCGATGAGCGAGCTGGGATAAAGCGCGAAGCGCAGCCGCGCGGCGGCCGGGCCGAGATGGCGCAGAGGCGGATGCTCGACAGCCGCCCAGATGCGCAGCGCATATTCGACGCCGAACACCGCCACCGACGCGATCTCCAGCGCCATGAAGGCGGCCGGCCAGGCCCGCGCCATTGCCGGGGAGGAATGGATGATGACGGCTGCGACGTTGGCGAGAATGAGCGCCATCAGGCCGCCATGGACCCAGCGCTCGAGCGCTCCGCCCGTGCTGGTGCGGTCGAGCACGTCGTGGACGCGGCGCCTGAGCCTCAGGCGGCCGGGCGCGTCGGGGCTGGGTTCGGCCATGGCTGACGATGC
>JAIXZF010000127.1 GCA_027489835.1 Hyphomicrobiales bacterium | reverse complement strand
CTCTCCTACGGGCTCGTGCTGCTGGCGCTGTTCGTCAGCCTCGGCCAGTCGCTGGCGCCGGGCGACGCCTTCCGCGCCCTGGCCTTCACGCTCATCGCCATCTTCCTCGTGGCCTCGCTGTTCCTGCTGCCGCGCGACGCCGGCCGCTTCCGGCACCTGCTGTTCTGGGCCGCCGCTATCACCGTGGCGATGGCCTGGTTCGGGGTGATCGCGATGCCCGACATTGCCATCCATTCCGACGTGGACGCCTTTGAGCCGGAGCATGCCGGCTCCTGGCGCGGGCACTTCACCCACAAGAACATCGCCGGCGCGATGATGGCGATCCTCGCGCTCTTCGGCGTCTACGCGGTGCGCAGCGGCGAGCGGGCCCTCGGCTGGGGGATCGTCGTTGGCGCGCTTGTCTTCCTCTGGTTCACGCGGTCCAAGACCTCCTTCGGCCTCCTACCGGCCGTCGTGATCCTCGTTCTGCTCGCCGAGCGGATCCCATGGCTCTGGGCCAGGCTCGTGCTGCTCGTCGGCCCGGTCCTAGCATTGAACGTGCTGACGCTAGGCTCCGCCCTGTTCCCCGGCATCGCGGAGTTCAACCGCGGCCTGATGAAGGACCCGAGCTTCACCGGCCGCTTCGACATCTGGCGCTTCGGCTTCGAGAAGCTGGCCGAGCGGCCATGGACCGGCTTCGGCTATGAATCCTTCTGGATGACCGACCTCGCCAAATACGCCGAGAGCAAGCTCGAGCTCGCCTGGCTGGTGGGCGGCATCGTGCACGGCCACAACAGCTATCTCGACATGGCGATCGCGCTGGGCTGGCCCGGCGCCTGCGTGGTGATCTGGGCGCTGGCGGTCAAGCCCGTGCTGGACTTCCACCGCTGCCGGGATACGGCCGAGAACCGGCTCTTGGCCGGGACGTGCCTCATGATCTGGCAGTTCGTCGCCCTGTGCAGCTGCCTCGAGGTCTTCTTCTTCCGCCGCGCCGACCCGATCTGGGCGACGCTGCTCATCGCCGTGTTCGGCCTCAGGCTGGCCGCGACGCACCGTCTGGCCGAGCCGCCGGCCCCGGCGGAGCGGGCCTGACGCACAATCCGTTTGCGCGCCGGGCGGCTTTCGGGGCAATGATCGCGCCAAAGGCGTGACGGGCCCGCGCCGTAGGGGAGGCCCGCGACGGACACATCATGCGCATCGAGAACGACCCCAAGCTCGACTTCAAGGACGTGCTGATCAGGCCCAAGCGCTCGACGCTGGGCAGCCGCTCCGAGGTCGACGTGAACCGCACCTTCCGCTTCCTCCACACGGGGACGGACTGGACCGGCTTTCCCCTGATCGCCGCCAACATGGACGTGACGGGCACCATTCCCATGGCCCGCGCGCTGAAGCGCTTCGGCGCGATGGTGGCGCTGCACAAGCATTACCCGGTCGAGCAACTCGTGGAATTCTTCTCTACCGAAGACGCCTCGAACAGCTTCTACACGCTGGGCATTGCCGAGGCTGACCATGACAAGTTCAAGGCCGTGAAGAACAAGGCTCCGGTGAGCAAGATCTGCATCGACGTCGCCAACGGCTACACCGAGGCCTTCCTCAAGACCATCGAGCGGACCCGCCGCGAGAACCCGGACTCGGTCATCATGGCCGGCAACGTCGTGACGGGCGACATGACCGAGGCGCTGCTGCTGGCAGGCGCCGACATCGTCAAGGTCGGCATCGGGCCGGGCTCGGTCTGCACCACCCGCAAGATGACGGGCGTCGGCTATCCGCAGCTCTCCGCCATCATCGAATGCTCCGACGCCGCCCATGGCCTCAAGGGCCAGGTCTGCGGCGATGGCGGCCTCACCGTGCCGGGCGACGTGGCCAAGGCCTATGGCGGAGGCGCGGATTTCGTCATGATGGGCGGCATGCTTTCCGGCCATGACGAATGCGAGGGCGAGATCATCTACGAGGAGCGCGACGGCGCGAAAGTCCCGGTCCGGATGCAGTTCTACGGCATGTCCTCGGACACGGCGATGAAGAAGTACGCCGGCGGCGTCGCCAAATACCGCGCCTCGGAGGGCAAGACCGTCGAGGTGCCCTACCGCGGCCCGGTCGAGAACACCATGCAGGAGATCATGGGCGGCGTGCGCTCGATGATGACCTACATCGGCGCAGTCAAGCTGAAGGAGGTGCCCAAGCGCACCACCTTCATCATGGTGGGCAGCCAGCTCAACACCGTGTTCGGCAACGGCTGATCGATGGCGGGGGCTGTCATCATCGGCGCGGGCCAGGCCGGCCTGCAGGCCGCCATCGAGCTGCGCGCTGCGGGCTATGACCGCCCGGTAACGCTGATCGGCGAGGAGGACGCCCTCCCCTATCACCGCCCGCCGCTGTCCAAGGCCTACCTGACCGGCGAGAAGAGCGCCGACGCGCTGCTGATGCGCGGCGAGGCCTTCTACGCGGAGCAGGCCATCACGCTGGCGCTGGACACGATCGTCGTCGACCTCGACCGCCAGCGCCGCGTCGTCACCACCGCCGACGGGCGCGTCTTTCCCTACGATCACGCCGTTCTCGCCACCGGCGCGGCCGCCCGGCCTCTCTCCTGCGCCGGCCGCGGCCTCGACGGCGTGCAGGTCCTGCGCAGCCGCTTCGACGCCGAGGCCCTGAGGGCACGGCTCGCCGGGGCCAGCGCGCTCGTCGTGATCGGCGGCGGCTTCATCGGCCTCGAAGTGGCCGCCAGCGCCCGCAAGCTCGGCCTCGCCGTGACCGTGCTCGAAATGCAGGACAGGCTGATGGCGCGCGCTGTCGGACCCGGCATCTCCGCCTTTTTCGCCCAGGCCCATCGCGCCCGCGGCGTGGACCTCAGGCTCGGCGAGGGCCCGCCGGAGATCGTCGGCGAGGGTGGCCGCGTCACGGCCGTGCGCCTCGCCTCCGGCATGCTCGTCCCCTGCCAGGTCGTCGTCGGCGGCGTCGGCGTCACGCCCAACGTCACGCTGGCCGAAGCGGCGGGGCTCGCGGTCTCGAACGGCATCGTCGTCGATGCCCGGCAGCGGACCTCCGACGAGGCGGTGTTCGCGCTGGGCGATTGCGCCTCCTTCCCCCATCCCTCCGGCGAGGGGCGGCTGAGGCTCGAATCCGTGCAGAACGCCGTGGACCAGGCCAGGATCGTCGCCAGCGCCATCATGGGCCGGAGCGACACCTACGCGGCCGTGCCCTGGTTCTGGAGCGACCAGTACGATCTCAAGCTGCAGATGGTCGGGCTCAGCCACGGGCACACCCATGTCGTCGAGCGTGGCGACAGGGAGACCGGGCGCTTCTCGGCCTTCTACTTCCGGGATGGCCGGCTCATCGCCATCGACAGCGTCAACCGGCCGGCCGACCACATGCGCGGGCGCCGGCTCCTGGCCTCGGCGGCCCCTGTGACCGAGGCCGATCTCGACCTGCATTTCCCGGCGCAGGCCCGGCACTGAGCGGCGGATGGGGCCCAGCGACAACGCCGCCCTTTGAGCACGCGCCCCGAATGCTGTATCGCTTCGCCCGATGACCGAGACCGCATCCCCCTCCCAGGCTTCAGGCGCGCCAGCCGGCGCGCGCTGGCTGATGCTCGGCGCCGCCGCTCTCATGCTGGGCGCCGGAGCGCTGCTCTGGCTGCGCGAGGGGGAAAAGCTGTTCACCGACGGGCTGATCGCGGCCATCGCGCGCTGCTTCTGAGAACGGACCGCCCGCATGAGCGACAAGCCTTCCCCCGCCTTCGACCGGCGCTCGCTGATCCTTCCCGCCGTGGCCTTCCTGTTCGGGCTGGCCACGCTGTCGCTCGCCGCGCTGTGGACGCTTGCACCGGGGCCGGAGGCCACGCGCGCCAGTTCGGTCGGCGGCCCGTTCGAACTCACCGCCATGGACGGCCGGCGCGTCTCCTCGCGCGAGTTCGAAGGCGCGCCGACGCTCGTCTTCTTCGGCTTCACCCATTGCCCGGACATCTGCCCGACCAAGCTGATGGAGCTGTCTGAGGTGTTGCGCGCGGCCGGCGACAAGGCTGGAAAGGCCCGCGCGCTGTTCATCACCGTCGACCCGGCGCGCGACACGCCCGAAGCCATGAAAAACTACCTCTCGAGCTTCGATCCGCGCATCGTCGGCCTGACAGGCTCGCAGGAGGAGGTCGACGCGGTGGTGAAGGCCTATCGCGCCTACTACCGCAAGGTGCCGACCTCGAGCGGCGACTACACCATGGACCACACCGCCATGATCTACCTGATGGACCGCAAGGGCCAGTTCGTGGGCGGCTTCAACATCGAGCGCCCTCCGGCCGAGGCGGCGAAGGAACTGCTGCGTTATCTGTGACGTTGCCCTCCGCAGCCTGCGCGGGCACGGGCGCGGTCAAGCCTGGGGTACCGTCCATGACTATCACGATCACCGCCTTCGAACGCTCGCCCGATGGAGGCCGTGGCCTTGCGCGAGACACGCGCGTGCGCTGGGCGCTGGAGGAGGTGGGTCAGCCATACGAGGTGCGCCTCGTCTCGTTCAAGGCCATGAAGGAGCCAGCCTATCTGGCCCTCCAGCCCTTCGGTCAGATCCCGACCTTCGAGGAGGACGGGCTGGTCCTGTTCGAGACCGGCGCCATCATCCTCCACATCGCGCAGCGGCACCGGGGCCTGCTGCCGGACGCGCCGGAGCCCCGAGCCCGCGCCATGGCATGGATGTTCGCGGCCCTCAACACCATCGAGCCGCCCATCGTCGAGCGCGAGGCGGCACAGATCACCGAGCGCGGCAAGCCCTGGCACGCCGAGCGGCTGCCCATGCTTGACGAGCGCATCCGGACACGCCTCCGGCAGCTCTCAGCATGGCTTGGCGATCGGCCCTGGCTCGACGGCGCATTCAGCGCGGGCGACCTCATGATGGTGTCGGTGCTGCTACGGCTGAAATCGTCAGGCCTGCTCGACGATGTACCGAACCTTGCCGCTTATCTGGCGCGCGGCGAAGACCGGCCGGCTTACCGCCGCGCCTACGCAGCCCAGCGGGCCGTCAACGTACCCTGACCCCTTCGAGCCGGATCAGTTTTTTTCAGGCGTGCGGTATTGCTCGATGTTGAGCCCGAACTCCGCGCCCAGCCGCCCCAGCGCCACCT
The DNA here is from genome assembly GCA_027489835.1 of Hyphomicrobiales bacterium. Classification (GTDB taxonomy): domain Bacteria; phylum Pseudomonadota; class Alphaproteobacteria; order Rhizobiales; family Beijerinckiaceae; genus Allobosea. The sequence goes on along the minus strand of JAIXZF010000127.1, from coordinate 12,186 downwards.
GCGCATGGTAGAGCGCGATCAGCGGCGAGCCCGTGCGGGCAAGGTCGGCGAGCCCGCGAAAGGGCGAAGCGGCCAGCAGCGCCAGCGATTTGAGGATCGTGCGCGCCCGCCCCGCGGGGCTCGGGTCCGCCTTGTGCGCGATCAGCGCGGAGATCATGCCGTTTCGCAGCGCGCGGGCGTTGATCCAAGAGAACTCGGTGCGACGCTCCGGCATGGTCTCGGTCATCAGCGCGCGCTCGGCCCAGTGGAAGCAAACGCCGCGCGCCCGGGCCCGGGTGAAGAAATCGGTGTCGCCGCCGCCCTTGTAGTCGAAGGCCTCGTCGAGATAGGGCTGGCCCATCACGTCCAGAACCGATGCCCTGATCAGGTAATTGGCGCTCGAATAGAGCTGCGGCACGGGCCCGTCGCCGTCGTAATGCGAGCGGAAGATCGGGTGCAGCCTGAGATGATCGAGCCCCGGCCGCTGGAAGACAGGCCTGACCGGCCCGCCGACGATGTCGGCGCCGCTGCGCTCGGCGGCGTCCACCAGTGCCGCCAGCCAGCCCTCCGCCGCCTCCTCGTCATCGTCGATGCCGCAGATGAACGGCGCGTGCGGCAGGGCGCGCCGGACATGGCTCCACGCCGCGTTGTAGGCCTTGCAGTTGCCCTGCCGGGGCTGCACCAGAACGGCGCCCCGAAAGGCGCCCTCCCCGAGCAGCCGGGCCGCAAGGGCCGAGCCTTCACGCCCCTGCCCGTCATTGTCGACCACCACCACGGCGAACGGCGGCGCGCCGGTCTGCCGCGCCAGCGAGCCGAGCGTCAGCGCCAGCAAGTCCGGCCTCTTGTAGGTCGGAACGCAGACCACCGCGCGCACGCCGGCCAGCGCCGTGGCAGGGCTTTCGGCCACGATCTCCACGCCATCGGCGCCGATCCGGGAGGGCAGGTGCGCAAGGTCCATGGCGAAAGCTTAGCGCGCGTGCCTTAAGCAATCCTGAGAACAGGCTGAAGTCATCGCCCCGTTCACGATGCAGGAACCCAAAGCTTGACCTCACCCCGCGAACATTGTCCTTGCCCTGAGCCGGCGTGATGCCGGCCGGACCCTTCGCGTGAAGCTCGCCTTCCTCACCTCCCTCGTGCCCACGATCCGGCCGGACACCGGCTACGAGATCGCCAACGTCGCCATCGTCGATGCCCTGCGCGCGGCAGGCCATGAGCTCACGGTGATCGGCTTCGCGCGGCCCGGCGATGAACTTCGGCCAGATCCCGGCCTCGCGCTGCTCGGACGGCTCACCATCGAGAACCATCAGGCATCATCGGCCCGCAAGGCCCTGTGGGCGGCGGCGGCCATCGCGCAGGGCATGCCGGTCGCGGCCGCCAAGCTGCGGCTGGCCGGCGAGGGCCTCGTCATCGAGGCGGTGAAGGCGAGAGGCCCGTTCGACGCGCTGATCCTCAACTCGGTCGGAATGGCAGGGGCCTTTCCGGCCATCGCGAAGCTGGGCCCCTTCCTCTTCGTCGAGCACAACATCGAGCACATCTCGGCCGAAGCCAATGCCGCCCATGCCGGCAGTTCCCTCATGCGGCGGCTTTACGCCCGCGAGGCGCGCATGCTCGAACGGCTGGAGATGCGGCTGGCCCGGGACGCGGCCTTCGTCTGGTGCCTGGCGGAAGAGGACCGCGCGGCGCTGGGGCCTGGAGTTGCAGCCAAATCCGCCGTTCTGCCGCTGGTCTCCTCGACGGGCCGCGCCGCCTTGCCCGATGGCGAACCGCCACGCCACGACATCGGCCTTATCGGCACCTGGACCTGGGAGCCGAACCTGATCGGCCTCAGATGGTTCCTGGCCGAGGTCGCGCCACGCCTGCCGGCGCATCTCACGGTCGCCGTGGCGGGACGCATGCCGGACAGCCTCGCGGCGCCGGCGAATGTGAGCTTTCACGGCAGGGTGCCGGATGCGGCCGCCTTCCTCGCGGATTGCGCCGTCGTCGCGCTCGCCAGCCGCGCGGGCACGGGCGTGCAGCTCAAGACCGTCGAAGCCCTGCAGCTCGGCCTGCCGGCGGTGGCGACCACGCTCTCGCTGCGCGGCTTCGCTTCCCTGCCCGCCAATCTCCGCGTCGCGGACGAGCCGGCCGCGTTCGCCGAGGCGCTGGCCGCCCAAGTGGCGGGCGTGCGCGCGGGCTCGATCCGGCGCCTCGATGGCGACGCCTTCGTCGCCGCGCAGCGCCTCGCCCTGTCCCGGGCCATCGAGGAAGGCCTCTCTCGGGTGAAGCGGGCCTGACGCAGGGACCTACCCGCACGCCGCCCCCGCGCTACATCGCAACTCGGGGCCGATGCTTGGACTGGCGTGAAGACCTTGAACTCAACGTTGCGTCAGGACACCGACGACATCCGGACGCTTGCCGGAGACCTCGGCCTGCCTTTCCGCGAGCACGGCCTCGTGCCGGCCCCGCATGTCGCGTTCAGCGCGGCCTTCGCCTCCGGCATCGCCGAGCTGGACCCTGCTCGCTGCGGCTACCGTCTGGCGATGTCGCCGAGCGCGCTCCAGGCCGAGCAGTTGAGAAGCGTCGCGGCGGCGGACATACAAGGCGTCGCCATCATGCCCCGCGCCGCCTTCCGGACCATGCTGCGCGAAGCCTGCCGGGAGGCTAATCTCGATCACGCGTCGCATCACCTCGCGCGGTCGCGGCCGGGGCTGAGCGCGCTCGCCGGAGCGACCAGACGCCAGAAGCAGGCCGCGATCCTTCTCGGCTTCGTCGTGCCGGTGGTGGCCTGGGCATCGCCCGGGGTGGGCCTCGGCATCCTAGCCGTGCTGGCCATGCCGATCTTCTTCATGCTCGTGCTGCTGCGGCTCGGCGCGGTCATCGACGCCATGGCGCCCGCACAGGACAGGCTGCGGCGGCTCGCCGACGTCAACCTGCCCTTCTACACCGTCCTGGTGCCGCTCTGCCGCGAGGCGGCCGTGGTCACGCAGCTCGTCGAAGGGCTCGCGAGGTTCGACTATCCGGTCGATCGGCTCGAGATCAAGTTCCTGATCGAGGAGGATGACGAGCAGACCGCCGCTGCCTTCGCGGAGCGCACGCTTCCGCCCCATATGGAGGTGGTCGTCGCGCCGCGCGGCGAGCCGCGCACCAAGCCCCGCGCGCTCAATTTCGGCCTGCTCGAGGCACGCGGCGAACTGATCGCCATCTACGACGCCGAGGACCGTCCCGATCCGCGGCAGCTTCGCCTTGCGGCCAACCTGTTCGGCCGCTTGCCCCGCCGCGTCGTCTGCCTGCAGGGCCGGCTCGTCATCGACAACGCCGACGACAGCATCCTGACGCGCCTCTTCGCCCTCGAATATGCCGGGCTTTTCGATGTGCTCAACGCCGGGCTCATCCGCCTCGGCCTGCCGGTTCTGCTGGGAGGGACGAGCAATCATTTCCGCACGGCCGAGCTGCGCGCGCTCGGCGGTTGGGATGCATGGAACGTCACGGAGGATGCGGACCTGGCCTTCCGCCTGGTCCGTGCGGGCTACCTCATCCGGGACCTGCCCTCCGCCACGCTCGAGGAGGCTCCCGCCTCCTTCGGCATCTGGTTCAGGCAGCGCGTGCGATGGCTCAAGGGCTTCGCCCAGACGGTCGCCACGCACTCGCGCGATCCGGCGGCGCTCATCCGCGAGGCCGGCGCGAAGCCCGCGCTGGCGCTGCTGTCGCTGTGCGCCGGCACGCTGCTGAGCGCGCTGGGCTATCCGCTGTTCATCGGCTGGAGCGTGGTCGTCCTGATACAGGACGGGCTTCCGGAACCGACGAGCCTCGTCGGCCTCGTCCTGACCACGCTCTGGCTGACGCTGTTCTGCTTCGGGCTGCTCGTGATGATCGCGCCGCTGGCGCTGGGCGCCCGGCACCGCGGGCTGGACGACCTGCTCTGGTGGCTGCCGCTCGCGCCGTTCTACTATCTGCTGGTGTCGGCAGCGGCCTGGGCCGCGATGGTCGAATATGTCCGCGCGCCGACGCGCTGGAACAAGACCGAGCATGGGCTTGCCCGCACCTCGCGGCAGGCGCGGCCATGACGGCGCCTTGCGCTCAGGCGCCCTGGTTCGCCACGATGACGCGCACCTTTGCCGCGTCGTCGCCGAGCGAGCGCTGGATCAGCCGGCTCACCGCCTCGTCGCCGAGGCCGGCGGGCGCGACCACGACGATGTCGTCGGCCTGCTCGGCCAGCAGGTAGGGCAGCGCCCCGTCGGCCACCGAGCCCGCATCGATCACCACCGCATCGAAGCGCCGGGTCTGCTCGAACAGGCCGGTCGCGATCCGCGTCGGCGTGGGCGCCTGACGGCGCGGCGCGCCAGCGGGACGGGGCAGGAAGAACGCGCCGGTCTCGTCGTCCTGCAAGGCCGCGCGGATCAGCCCGCAGCCGCCGTCGATGACGCTCTCCACGCCGAGATCGGCGTCGGGAGCGAAGGCGGCGCTGAGCGAGGCCGGCCCGCCAGCGAGGTCGATCAGCAGCGGCGTGGCCTTTTCGCGCGCGGTCGCCAGCGTCAGGTTCAGCGCGACCAGCGATGCGCCCGCGCCGGGCGCCAGCGCCAGCACGGCCGTCTTGCGGTTGGCGCCGGCCTCCTCCTCGATCGCGAGGCGGTCGCGGATCTGCATGGCGAGGCGGCCGAGCGCGCTCTGCGGTGCGTCCCATCCGTCGGTCGCGAAGGCCGAGCCGTGGAAAGCCGAGTTCTGGGGCGCGCGCCCCGCGCCGCGCCAGCCGGCCTTGAGCGCCGGCAGCGTGAGCCTGAGCGGGCCGCCCGAGGCCTTTGCAGCCGGCGGCGTCGCGGCCGACCCGGCGCTGCGCCAGCGGCCCGAAGCTGCGCCGCGGACGGCTGCTCCGAAGGGGACCACGCGGCCATCGGCGGGGCGCGGCGCGGCCGCGCGCTCCTCGGCGATCGGCGCCGCCGCCGGCTGCGCCGCACGGCCGGCATCGGACGCGGACCCCAGCGCGGGCAAGCGGCCGCCGCGCATGAGTTCGCGGAGCGCGGCGAGGCCTGCGCCGAGGCCGAGCCCGGCCATCAGGCCACCCAGTGCGAACAGCTTGCGGTTGGGGCCGAGCTTCTCGAGCGGAGGCGTCGCCTCGGTGATGACGCGGGCATTGGTGCTGTCGACGCCGGTCTGCTCGCTCGTTTCACGGGCACGCAGCATGAAGGCCTGGTAGACTTGCCGGTTCGCATCCGCCTCGCGCTCGAGTTCGCGCAGCTGCACGGCCGACTGGCCGGTAGTGAGGGTCTCGCGCTTCAGCCGCTCCACCTGCTGGCTGATGGCGAGTTCGGAAGCGCGCGCGCGGTCGAGCTCGGCCCGGGCGGCCTGCACGATGCGGGCAAGCTCCTCGGCGATCTGCCGGCGCGCGTCGCGCACCTGCGCCTGGGCCGAGATGAGCTGGGGATGCTGCGCGCCATAGAGCACCTGCGCATCGGCCTCGCGGGTCAGCGCGCTGCCGAGCTGGGCCCTGAACGCGGCGATGGACTGCGACTGCAGCGCCTCGGGCGTGGCGCCCGCCTCGATGCTGCTGGGCCTGACGATGCGAACCTGATCGTACTTGGCCTGGGCATCGGCGGTGCGGGCGCGGGCCTGGGCAAGCTGGGTGTTGCTCACCGCCAGCGTCTCCTCGGTCACCAGCTTGCCGCTCGCGCCGACGAGATTGTTGGCCGCGCGATACTTCTCGACGCGGTCCTCCGCCGCCCGCACCCGCTCGCGCAGCTCCGACAGCCGCGAGGTCAGCGAGTTGGAGGCCCGCTGCGCCGCTTCCGAGCGCACGGCGGCCTGATCCTCGAGGTAGACCTCCGTCATGGCGTTGGCGATGCGGGCCGATTTGACGCCATCGCCGCTGATCACGGTCACGTCGATGACGTAGGTGCGCTCGTTGCGCCTGATCAGCACCTGCTTGTCCATGGCGGCGAGCGCCACCAGCACGGGGTCCTGCACCTCCTTGCCCGAGGCGCCCGACAAGCCGAAGCGGGCGCCGAGCCCGCCGCCGGGACTGCCGAAATCGGGGTCCTTCGCCAGCTCGAACTTGTCGATGACCTTCCGCTTCACGCTGTCGGAGGCCATCACGCGCACCTGGCTCTCGAGGTAGGCGACGGCCGCGTCGCTGCCGACCGCCTGGGGCGCCACTTCGTTCTGGAGGACACGGAAATCGCGGGGATCGATCAGGATTTGCGCGGTTGCGCCATAGCGGTTCGGGGTCAGCAGCCCGGCCGCCGCGCCGATGCCGAGGCCCACCAGCCCGAGCGCTCCGACCAGCAGCGCATGACGGCGCGCGATGCGGGCCGCTGCGGCCACGGGACTGACGTCGCCGCCGGCGCCCTCGGCCTCGCCGCGGCGGCGCTTCTCCGCCCGCCGCGCGTTCTGCCGTGCGCCGTCATCGTCCCTGGTTTCGATCGCGAACATCGTTCGTTCCATTTCCTGACGCATGCCGCGCCGCTGGCCCGCGGCTGGACCGGGCGGCGCTGTCTGGTGAACGAATTGCAGGAACGGTGCCGCGGCGAGTGTCCCGTTACGGGACGCGGCGGCCCTCTGAGAGCCGGCGCGCCGCCTCGATGGCGGCCATCATCGGCTTGGGGCGGTAGTCGGCGTCGAGCGGCAGGGGCCGGGCCCTGGCGCTGTCATTGCGCTTGAACACCTCGTTGATCCAGGTCGACCGGTCGGTCAGGCCCCAGGTGATGATCGCCTGCGGGCGCTGTCCCTCGATCAGCGCGCCGAGGAAGGCGGTCACGACCTCGGCCGCCAGCCGGTCGCGCTCGCGCGGGTCGGCGGGCAGCTTCCAGTCGATGACGTCGAGCTCGGTGACCCGCACGCCGACGCCGAGCCGGCCGAGCTCCCGGGCGAGCGCCGTGACGGCGCGCCGGTCGATTGCCTTCTCGGCGTAGAGGTGGGCCTGGAAGCCGACCTCGTGGACGGGAATCTTGAGGTCCTGCAGCCGCCGGACGAGGGCCAGCACCTGCCGGCGGCGCTCCGCCGTGCGCGCGTCGTCATTCTCGAAGTCGTAGTCGTTGATGACGAGCCGGGCGGCCGGATCGGTGCGGGCGGCGGTGGCAAAGGCGATGTCGACCAGCCGCGGCCCCAGCGCCCTGTGCCAGACCGTGTCGCGCCAGGGCGATGCCGGGGTCGGCTCATGGGCGATCACCTCGTTGACCACGTCCCAGCTCGCGATCTGCCCGGCATACTTGCCGACCACCGCCTCGACATGGCGGACAAGCTCGCGCTCGGTCTCCTTCGGGTCCCGCAGCTCCTTGGCCCAGGCCGGCAGCGCATCGCCCCAGAGCAGCGCGTGGCCATGGACGGCCTTGCCGTTCTTGCGCGCGAAGGCGACGATCTCGTCGGCGTTCTCGAAGGCGAAGCCCGACCGGTTCTGCCGGACCCAGTCCCATTTGAGCTCGTTCATCGGCGTGATCACGTCGCAGAGCTTCGCCAGCTGCGCGCGCAGCTTCGCGTCCGAGCGGAAATCGGAGATCATCACGGCCGAACCGAAGGGAATCAGCTCCCGCGCGGCCAGGGCGCCCGCGGCCTGCGCCGCCGCGAGGCTCGCAGTTGCGCCTGCCAGAAAACCGCGCCGCGTCGGTCGCATCGCTCGCCTCGTGCCGAGCCGCAGCGCCGCGCGCCATGGCGGGCTCGTCCTCGATGAGCTGTCTTAGCGGTGTTTCAACCCTTGTCAGCTTAATGCTCCGAACGCGGTGAATCGCCGGGCCGGCCCCGGTCGCCGCCAATGATCTGACGGGCGGGACATGGCCGGCGCGGCGTTCGCACAGGATTACCTCAAGCTGGCGGCCGGCTCGGTCGGCCGGCTGGTGATCGCGCTCGTCTACTTTCTGATCGCCGCCAACGTCCTCTCGCTCGGGGATTTCGGCCTGTTCGCCACGGCCTCGGCACTCGGCGTCATCCTCGCCCGCGTCGCAGGCTTCGGCTTCGTCTCGCCGCTGTTCCGCGCCGCAACGGTCAGGCCAAGGCTGACGGGCGCCTATCTCGCCGGCCTGCTCGTCGCCTTCATCCTGTCGCTGCCGCTCGTCGCGGCCCTCGCCGCGCTCGCCTATGTCGCCCTGTTCCGGGGCATGCCGTGGCTCGCCTTCGCGCTGATCGTGGGGGCTGAGGTCATCGGCTGGCGCATCCTCGAAGTCGTCTCGATCGTCAACAACGGCTTCCGCAACTTCGGCCGCGCTTCCATCCTCGTGCTGGCCGGCTCGCTGATCCGAAGCGTGGCGGCGCTGCTGTTCTGGCTGTTCGGCTTCGCCTCGCTGACCGCCTGGGCCTGGTTCTATGCAGGGGCCTGCGCCGTCTCGGCGCTCGTCGCCTGGACGCTGTTCCTGCCCCGCCTGCGGCTGCGCCTCGCGCCGCGGCTCTGGCTCGCCCGCTGGTCCGACGCGATGGCCGCCGCGGCGGCCGACATCGTGTTCTACCTGCAGGCGGAGCTCGACAAGGCCGTGGTGCTGGCCGCAGCCGGCCCACGCGCGGCCGGGCTTTACGCCATAGCCATGCGGATGATCGACCTCACGGCCCTGCCGATCCGGGTCTTCAACCAGCTCGCCATGCAGAAGGTGATGGTGGACCGCGCCGTCATGCCCGGCGCCGGGCGGCTGGCCCTGGCCGAGCTCGCTATCGCCGCGCTGTCGACGGGGGCGCTGGCCGCGCTCGTCGTCGCGTTATGGATCGAGCCGAACCTGCTGGGGCGCAACGTCGCCGTCGCCGCTGCGCTGTTTCCGCTGCTCATCGGCGTTCCCGCCCTGCGCAACCTGATCGAATACCATGCCGAGCTTCTCTACGGCCTCGGCCGGACCGAGCTCCGCGCCGTGCTGCTGGCGGTCATCGCGGTGCTGAAGGCAGGGCTGATCTGGCTCGCCGCGCGGCTGCTTGCCGGTGGCGCGGAGGCGTCGGACCTGGGCTGGCTCGTCTGGGTCAACGCTGTCTTCGTGGCGCTCTACGCCGTCTCGGCCACGGTCACCTACCGGACCGTCAGCGCGTCGCGGCGGCGCGCCTGAACACGGCCCACAGATCTTCCATCGGAACGCTGATGAAGGACTGCACGCCGATCGCGACCTGCGAGCGCTGGGTGAGCACGGCCTCGGCCCCGAAGCTGTCCTCCGCCACGTCCTTGCGAACCCAGTAGGTGCGCGCGAGCTCGTCCGTTCTGGGCTCGTGCAGCGCGCCGTCGCCGAGCACAAGGTCGACGAACATGCCGTAAAGCAGCATCTCGGAGAAGCCGCGGCCCCGCGCGGCCGCCGCCATCCAGTGGTCGCCGCTCACCTGCTCGAGATGCGCGCGAAGCGCCTCCACATTGGGCCGCCGCCAGGTGGCGAGGTTGTTGATGTAGTCATCCGCCGGGAACGACGGCTCGGGCAGGCCGAGCGCTCGCGCCGCCTGCCTCGTCCAGCCGGCATGGTCCGGCATCGCGGGCGCGATGCCGCCGGGCTTGCGGTAGAGCCGGGCCCGCCCGCCGGACATCTGCTCGGCGAGGTGGAACGGCCTGATGAAGATCACGTCGGAATCCGCATAGAGGACGACGTCCTCAGGCGTGACGCCCGGCAGCGCGAGCTTCCGCAACTGCTGCGTATGCCAGCCGCGCAGCGGCCTGAGCCCGCGCCGCAGCGCGCCGGCGCCGGTCCAGATGCGGCGGCGACCGAAACTCAGCGGGTCGGGCCAGGCTCTGAGCCAGCGCGGAAACAGCTCGCTTTCCGCGATGACGCGGCGGCGCGGGCCCTCGAGCTGCCGGAACAGCGCGACATCCGCATCCTCGACGAGCAGGTAATGGGTCGCCAGCCCGCTGACGAAGTGATCGATGCTGGCGCAGAGCAGCCGGCAGCGCTCGATGTCCCCCGCATAGCTCGGTGTGGCGATCGAGAAGCTGGGCGTGCCGCTCATTCGCCGCTCCAGCGCTGCCTGAGCACGCGCGCCAGAAACGCCGGATTGCCGATGAGATAGCGCCGCCACAGACGGCCGGGCTCCTGCGCGAGGCGGAACAGCCATTCGATGCGCGCCGCCCGCATCCAGGCCGGCGCGCGGACCACCTGACGCGCCGTGAAATCGAGCAGCGCCCCCACGCCCGCCGCCACGCTGCAATGCCTGGCGTCGAGGTGGCGGTGGATCCAGCGCTCCTGAAGCGGGTTGCCGAGCGCCACCAGCACGATGTCGGGCCTCTCGGCTGCGAGCCGTTCGAGCGTCGCCTGCTGCGCGGCCTGCGGCATGTAGCCATGGCCGTAGGCGGTGAAGCTGTGCCGCGGCATGGCCCGCGCCATCTCCAGCGCGGCGCGGTCGGCCACGCCGGGCCGTGCGCCGAAAAGCCCCACCAAGAGCGGCCGCTCGATGGCCTGCAGCATCGCGGGCACGAAATCGGTGCCGTTCAGGTTGGCCGCAAAGGGCGAGCCGTGCAGCAGGCGCGCCCCGAGGTCGACTCCGAGGCCGTCTGGCAGCACGAGGAAATCGGCGAGCAACGCGGCGAAATCATCGTCCGCGGCGGCAAGGTTGATCATGTGGCTGTTGGCGAAGGCGAGCTTGACATGGCCGCCATCCGACATGGCGCGGTCGAGCGTGGCGATCGCTTCGTCGCCGTCGAAGGCCGAGCCCACGGTCGGGCGCGGCGACAGTGCCATGCGCAGCCGGTCGATCGCCTCCGCCTGCGAAAGCGAGGCGACGAACACGTCCCCGATCCGCATCGCCCTGGGCGCGCGGACAAGTCCCGACTGCTCGTCCCAAACTGCCGACATGACCTCTCGACCTGCGCCCGGGCGCAAATGAAGCGAGCGCTGCCGCCGACCCGGATGGTCGTCGCGGGGCTGGCCCATGGGGGCCCCGGCATCGACCGCGGCATGCTCCGGCGGCGAGATGGCGCGCGGCTGGCGCGTGGGTCAAGCTTTTGTCCCGCTCATGATGAACGGCGAAACGCCAAGATATTCGACAGTGCTTGATGCTTGTCGCACGTGAAACGTCAAGGTTAACGCCGATGCAGCCCGCCCGATCGACTTCGTACCGAAATGGGACGGCACGCTGGTTGCTGCATGGACCCCGTCGACGTGCCGGGCTTTCCGGGGCGTGCCGGCACGAAACACAGTTGCATTGCACGGGGATGAGCCGCCGCAGCGGTTCAGCATACGCCATGAAGCCAGTCCAGACACTGCATCCCATGCCGATCGCAGCCAGCGAGACGCCGGCCTCGCGCTGGCGATTGCTGATCGGCGTGACCACGGCGCTCGTCGACTTCCTCAGCGTCGTCGGCATCGTCCTGGTGGCGAGCGTCGCCTATCACGGCTTCGTCTACGGCCATGGCGGCAGCTTCAACCTGACCGTGCAGCTCGCTGTCTTCATCGGCAGCATCTTCCTGTTCACCAACCTGCTGCAGCGCCGCTACAGGCTGACGCGCTATCTCACGACCAAGGGGCAGATGGTCGAGGCCTTCAATGTCTGGAATGTCACGATGGTGGCCTTCATCGCGGTGGGCTTCCTCGCCAAGGTGATCGACGACTATTCGCGGGCCGTCGTGATCCTGACCTACCTTGGCGGCATCCCGCTGATCACCCTCGCCCGCTGGTGGGTGGTCAAGATGATCTCGATCGCCAGCAAGACAGGGCGCATCGCGGCGCAGCGCGTCCTGCTGATCGGCCGCAGCGAGGACACGACCTCGTTCATGACGCGGCACCAGCCCTGGAACACCGGCCTGATGATCCGCTCGATGGTCAACCTGCGCGAGCCCGCCGCCGGGGCGAGCCAGGCTGAGGCCGCAGCCATGCTCGACGAGGATCTGGCGCTGGCGCTCGCCCGTGCGCGCCAGACGCGGCCCGACAGCGTCTTCATCGCCATGCCCTGGCATGAGCGCGACGCGATCGAGCGCTGCATCGACGCCTTCATGACCGTGCCCGTGTCCATCCATCTGGCCCCGGAGCGCGTGCTCGACCGGTTCGACAACCCGCGCATCATCCGCACCGGCTCGATCGCCAGCCTGGAGCTCACGCCGCCGGCGCTGTCCGTCCCTGAGCTGCTCACCAAGCGCGCTTTCGACCTCATCGGGGCCGCCAGCCTGCTCGTCATACTCGCGCCGCTCTTCGCCATCGTGGCGCTGCTGATCAAGCTCGACAGCAAGGGCCCCGTCTTTTTCCTGCAGCGCCGCTACGGCTTCAACCAGGAGCCTTTCCGCATCATCAAGTTCCGCACCATGAGCACACTCGAGGATGGCGACGTGATCCGGCAGGCCAAGGCCAACGATCCGCGCAT
>JAIXZF010000358.1 GCA_027489835.1 Hyphomicrobiales bacterium | reverse complement strand
TCTGCATAGAACGCATAAAGGCTGTTCGGCACGGGCGCATCGGTGAGGCCGGGGAACATCGCGTCCGGCAGCGACAGCGTCTCGATGATGATCGGCACATTGTCGATGGCGCGGACGCGGCGCACCCGAGCGACCTTCGCGCGCGGCTCGAGCCCCAACTGCTCTCGCTCAATGGCAGTGGCTGGCGCCACCACGGCCTCGAGCACCTGGCTCTCGGGAAAGCGCGCGATGCCATCGTCGGGCACTAGCTTAAAGAACTGAAACAGAATGCGTTTTTCGTCGTGCTGGGCCACGAAGGTGCCGCGCCCCTGCTGCCGGACGAGCAGGTTCTCGCTGGCGAGCTCGTCCAGCGCCTTGCGCACCGTGCCCTGGCTGACGCCGATCTCCTGCGCGAGTTGTCCCTCGCTGGGCAGGAGGAAGCCGGCCGGCCAGATGCCGTCCACCATGCGCTTCACGAAGGCATCCTTCACCTGCCGGTACAGGGGGCGGAAGCCCACCGCGGCGGCCTGGGATGTCGGCTCAGTTTCTGGCTTGTCAGAAGTCATATGTCTTATATAAGACCAAAACATTGAGAGCGTCGAGGGGCGGGAAGCAACCCGGCGCGAAATCTTGAGCTTCAAGGGAGGTCAGCAATGTCGGCGCCGCATCTGCTCGTTCACGAGCATGGGGACAATGTGGGGGTCGTGGTGGTCGAGGGGCTGAAGGCCGGCACGAAGATGCTGTGCGTCGTCACCCACGACAACTCCTCCTTCGAGCTCACGGCCAATGCCGACGTGCCGATCGGCCACAAGGTCGCGCTGAAGGACCTCAAGGCGGGCGACACCGCGATGAAGTACGGCCAGGACATCGGCAAGATGGTCGGCCCGGCCAAAAAGGGCGACTACGTCCACGTCCACAACCTCAAGACCAAGCGCTGGTGAGCCGGCTGCGCCCGTGTCATCCCTGGCGCGCCGCAAGGCGCGGGAAGGGGATCCACATGGCGCCAGGATGGATTCCCTTCCCCTTCGCTTCGCTCCGGCCGGGAACGACACCCGGGAGCTGAAAGGATCAACACCATGACCATCGTCGCTAACTTCGAGCTCAACAAGAATCGCCTGGCCAACATCAGGGGCCGCAAGATCGACGTGCCCGGCTTCAAGGCCCCGGTGCTGAAGCGCCGCTCCTCGGCGAAGAACGACAACTTCCTCGGCTGGCGCCGTGAGAACGGCCGCGTCGGCGTCCGCAACCACGTGCTGATCCTGCCGCTGGACGATCTCTCCAACAGCGCCTGCGAGGCCGTGGCCAACAACATCAAGGGCACGCTGGCGATCCCGCACGCCTATGGCCGCCTGCAGTTCGGCGAGGATCTCGACATCCATTTCCGCACCCTGATCGGCGCGGGCTCCAACCCGAACGTCGCCGCCGTGGTCGTCATCGGCATCGAGGATGGCTGGACCAAGATCATCGTCGACGGCATCGCCAAGACCGGCAAGCCGGTGGTCGGCTTCGGCATCGAGGGCGTGGGCGACATCGGCACCATCGCCAAGGCGAGCTACGTCGCCAAGGAGTTCGTGCAGTGGGCCTCCGAACTCCAGCGCGAGAAGTGCGACATCGGCGAGCTCTGGGTCTCGACCAAGTGCGGCGAGAGCGACACCACAACCGGCCTGTCGAGCTGCCCCACTGTCGGTAACATGTACGACAAGCTGCTGCCGAAGGGCATTCACGGCGTGTTCGGCGAGACCTCCGAGATCACCGGCGCCGAGCACCTGTGCAAGGCCCGCGCCGCGACGCCGGAGGTTGGCGAGCGCTGGTACAAAATGTGGGAAGCCTACCAGCGCGACGTGATCGAGCAGTTCAAGACCTCCGACCTGTCGGACAGCCAGCCCACCAAGGGCAATATTAAGGGCGGCCTCTCCACCATTGAGGAGAAGGCGCTCGGCAATCTCGAGAAGATCGGCCGCGAGTCGAAGTACATCGACATCCTGCAGCCGGCCGAGACGCCGCAGAAGGGCCCGGGCCTCTACTTCATGGACACCTCCTCGGCCGCGGCCGAGTGCGTGACCCTGATGGCGGCCGGCGGCTACGTCGTGCACACCTTCCCCACGGGGCAGGGCAACGTCATCGGCAACCCGATCGTCCCGGTCATCAAGATCACGGGCAACCCGCAGACCATGCGCACCATGCCCGAGCACATCGACGTGGACGTCTCCGGCATCCTGCGCCGCGACATGACGATCCCCGAGGCCGGCGACGCGCTGATCGCCAACATCGTGCGCACCTCGAACGGCCGGCTGACCGCCGCGGAGGCGCTCGGCCATCGCGAGTTCTCGATGACGAAGCTGTATCGCTCCGCGTGAGGCTCATGACCGTCATTGCGAGGAGCAGAGCGACGAAGCAATCCAGCCCCGGTGTGCACCGTTCCAGATTGCTTCGCTGCGCTCGGAATGACGAGATGGGGCGGACGTGACTGTTGAGCTGCTGCGGCTCGTGACCCCCGCCCGCGAGTATCTCGATCCCTTCATCGTGGCCCTGAAGCAGGGCTGGTCGCCGCAGACGAGCCGGGATGTATCAGCCAGCTATCTCGCCGCCATCGAGGCCGACGGGGATGCCTTCCTCGCCGATCTCGTCAGCAGCGAGGGGCTCATCGAGCAGCCGGACGGCACGATGCGCCCCCGATTGCCGCAGATCGTGCGCTGGATGTGGGATGGCGAATTCGTCGGCTCGATCAACCTGCGCTGGCAGCCCGGTGGCGACGAGCTGCCTCCCCATGTCTCGGGTCATGTCGGCTACGCCGTCGTGCCGTGGAAGCGGGGCAGGGGCCACGCCACCGCGGCTTTGCGGCTGCTGCTGCCCGAGGCAAGGATGGTCGGCCTCACGGCCATCGAGATCACGACGAATGCGGACAACGTGGCGTCGCAGAAGGTGATCGAACGCTGTGGCGGCGTCCTTGTCGGGACCCGGGACGATCTCTTCACCGGCTTGTCGAAGCATGTTTACAGGATCGGGCTCGGCTCATGAATGTGTTTCCGGATGCGCCTGATCGGTGGTTCGGCTCGGATAGCCCCACCCTCACCCTCCCCGCGGGGCGGGGAGGGAAACGACCCGCATCGCTGCCGATAAATGGGTTCATCACCTTCCCCCCATGCCTGCCGCTTCCCTCCCCGCCCCGCGGGGAGGGTGAGGGTGGGGCGACCGGGCCGCGCCGGTCATGACAGCCATCGCCCTGCCCACCTCGGCCACGCTCCGCAAGCTCGCCCCCGGCGTACTGCTTTCGCTGGCGGTCGCGATCGCCAGCTTTCTCGCAGCCCCGCTGCTGAAAACGATCACAGGCGGCCAGCTCTCGCTGCCGGACATGGTGATCGCGCTCATCATCGGCATTGCGCTGCATTCGGCCGTGATGACGCCGCGCTTCGAGCCGGGCATGACCTTCTGCGTCAAGAAGCTGCTGCGCTGGGCCATCGGCCTGCTCGGCCTCCGCATCGCGCTGGGCGACATCATCGGGCTGGGCCTCGGCGTGGCCCTGCTGATCGTCGTCTCCATGGTCGTGACGGTGGCGGTCGCCATCAGGCTCGCCAAGGCGCTGGGCGGCGATGCGGGCTTCGGCGCGCTGGCCGGTGCGGCCAACGCCGTCTGCGGCGCCTCGGCCACCCTCGCCACCGCCACCGTAGTGCCTGATTACCCCCGAAAGGGCGCCGACATCGCCTTCGCCGTCGTGATGGCCAACGCGATCTCCACCGTGGTCATGCTGGCCTATCCGCCGCTCTGCCTCTGGCTCGGCTATGGTGACCGCACCACCGGCATCATGCTGGGCGCCACCATCCACGACATGGCCCAGGTGGTCGGCGCGGGCTATGCGGTGTCCGAGCCGGTCGGCAACACGGCCGTCATCGTCAAGCTCTTCCGGGTGTTCCTGCTGCTGCCGATGGTGCTGGCCATCGGCTGGTGGTTCATGCGCCAGGGCGCGCGCGCCGGCGAGGCCAGGGTGCCGGTCCCGGTCTTCGCGCTCGTCTTCCTGGCTCTGTGCGTGGTCAACAGCCTGATGGCGGCCAGCCCCGCGCTCGCGGCCTCCATCGGCTATCCCGCGCTCAAGGCGGCGCTGGGCGAGGCCTCGAAATGGGGGCTGCTCATCGCCATCGCGGCGCTCGGCCTCGGCACTTCGCTGAAATCGATCCTCACCATCGGCTGGCGGCACATGGCCGTGTTCATGGGCGCCACCTTCACCATCCTGTTCCTGATCATCGCCGGCCTCAGGCTGGTCGGCTGAGGAGGTTCCATGCCCGACATCGTCATCACCGAGTTCATGGACGAGGCCGCCATCCAAGAAGGGCTGAAGGGCTTCGACGTCCATTACGATCCGAAGCTGGTGGACAAGCCCGACGAACTCGCAGCGGTGGCCGCGAATTGCCGCGCGCTGATCGTGCGCAACCGAACGCAGGTCCGGGGTGCGCTCTTGTCCGGCATGGCCAACGTCAAGGCCATTGGCCGCCTCGGCGTCGGCCTCGACAACATAGACGTCGAGGCCTGCAAGGCGCGCGGCATCGCCGTGCTGCCGGCGACGGGCGCGAACAACGTGGCCGTGGCGGAGTACGTCGTGACGGCGGCGCTGATCCTGCTGCGCGGCGCCTGGTTCGCGACAGACCGCGTTGCGGCGGGCCAGTGGCCGCGCAACGACCTGATCGGCCGCGAAGTCCGCAACAAGACGCTGGGTCTGGTCGGCTTCGGCGGCATCGCGCGCGACACGGTGGCCCGCTTCCGCGGCCTCGCTGTCTCCCGCATCCTCGCTTACGACCCCTTCGTGCCGGCGGACAGCCCGCTCTGGGCCGCCCATGGCGCGGAGCCGGCCACGCTGGAGCGTCTGCTCGCTGAAGCCGACATCGTCAGCCTGCACGTTCCGCTCACGGAGGAGACGCGAAACCTGATCGACGCGGCCGCGCTGAAGGCGATGAAGCGCGGCGCGGTCCTCATCAACGCGGCGCGCGGCGGCGTTGTGGACGAGGCGGCGCTGGTCGCGGGGCTGAAGGCTGGCGAGATCGCGGGCGCGGCGCTCGATGTGTTCGACGTTGAGCCGCTGAAGGGCGATGGAGCGGCCCAGTTCGCTGGTTGCCCCAACCTCATCCTTACCCCGCACATCGCCGGCGTCACCGAGGAATCGAATGTCGACGTATCCTGGGTGACGGTCGAGAACGTGAAGAAGGCGCTGGGGTGATCGCGCCGCCCGTGATCCCCCGCCTTTCCGGGGCGGCGCAGCCGAACCCGAAACCTGTCGACGACCGGGACGCATCTCGCTTCCTGTGCCAGTTATCACTGCCACGATCATGGGTTCCGGGTCCGATGCCCGCGTATCGCCCCGGAATGACGCGGCTGAAGATGGAGACCGAACCATGCCCGTCATGACCCTTCCAGCCGCCATCGACCAGGTGGCCGGCCAGTTCGTTGCCGCCGGCGTGAGCGAGGCGAACGCCCGCTCGGTCGCCCGCGCCCTCGTCGCCGCTGAGGCTGATGGGCTGAAGGGCCACGGGCTGAGCCGCGTGCCGACCTATCTGGCCATGGTTCGCAGCGGCAAGATCGATGGCCGCGCCGAGCCGCGCGCCGAGCGGCCGAAGCCGGCCGTCATCGCCATCGACGCGCTCGACGGCTTCGCCTATCCGGCCATCGACCTCGCCATCGACGAGCTGCCCACGGCCGCGCGCCAGCAGGGCATCGCCATCGCACCCATCCGCAACTCCAACCATTGCGGCGCCGCGGGGCTGCATGTGGAGAAGCTGGCGGAACTTGGCCTCGTCGCCATCCTGTTCGCCAACACGCCCGGCGCCATGGCGCCGTGGGGCGGCTCGAAGCCGGTTTTCGGCACCAACCCCATCGCCTTCGCAGCCCCGCTGCCAGGCCGCGCGCCCGTCGTCATCGACATGGCGCTGTCGAAGGTCGCGCGTGGGCCGATCATCGTGGCGCGGCAGAAGGGCGAGCCGATCCCCGAGGGCTGGGCGCTCGACGTGGATGGCAAGCCCACGACCGATGCCGCCAAAGCGATGGCGGGCACCATGGTGCCGCTCGGCGACGCCAAGGGCGCCACGCTGGCGATGATGGTCGAAATCCTGTCGGCGGCGCTTGTCGGCGCGCATTTCGCCTACGAGGCCTCGTCCTTCCTCGATGGCGAAGGCGGCTCCCCGAAGACGGGCCAGCTCATCCTCGCCATCGATCCCGGCGCGATGGGCGGCTCCTGGTTCGGCGCGCGCATGACGGCGCTGGCCGAGGCCATCGAGAGCCAGCCCGGAGCGCGGCTGCCGGGCGTGCGCCGGCTCGCGCTGCGCTCGAAGGCAGCCGCCAGCGGCATCGAGGTGCCGCAAGCCTAGGACACTCCTTGCGCTTCCCGCAGTCGGGGCGCTCGAATTTGCAGTTTGTTCAGCACTCCCGGCGATAATCCCGGTCGAGATGTGAACAAGAGCCCGAGACGGCGCAGCCCCAGCAAGGCGCGCGGAAGGGCTGCGTGTGCGTGAGCGTGATGACGGGCAGGAGCGTGGCCATTGGCGATCTGACGGGAAGCCTGTCCCGTCTGGCCCAGCCGCGCCGCGACGAGATCCTCGTCAAGCTCGCAGCTCTCTTCGACGGCGTCGGCGACGTGCTGCCCGAGGATGGTGTCGAGACCTTCGACGCCATCTTCGTCACCCTGCTGCTGTCGACGAGCGAGCGGGCGCGCGCCGTCCTGTCGGAAACGCTGGCGCCCCGCAGCCGCGCGCCCGGCCGCTCCGTGCGCTACCTCGCCTTCGACGATTCCATCGTCGTGGCTCGCCCCGTGCTCCGGCTGTCGCCGCTGCTGCTCAACGAGCAACTGCTCGCGCTGGCGACCGTGAAGAGCCCCGAGCATCTGCTCGCCATCTGCGAGCGAAGCAGCCTGTCGAGCAGCGTCACCGACGTGATGATCTCGCGCGGCGACGGCCGCGTCAGGCTGGCCCTTGCCGGCAATGCCGGCGCCGAATTCTCGCCGGCCGGTCGGCGTCAGCTGGCCGAGGCGGCGCAGGACGATGCCGGCCTCTACGATGTGCTGCTGCAGCGGTCCGACGTGGCCGACGAACTCGACGATGTCGACGACAGCGGCACGGGTGCAGCCGCGACGCCGGACACGCGCGGCCGGAGCCAAGCCGCCGCGTCCGCACAGGTCCGCCCGGTCGAGGCGATGACGATGTATGAGCGGCTGTCGGCCCTGCAGCTCACGATCCGGGACCTCCTGAGCGCCGGGCAGGTCGATGCCGCTCTCGGGGAACTGGCCAAGGCGCTCGACGCGCCGACGATCTGCGTCGCAAAGGCCTACGCGGTCGATCCGCATGGCGGCTTCCTCGCCTATGCCAAGGCCGCGCGGCTTAATTGGGAAACTGTGCTGCGCCTCCTGGTGAAGCGCTACGAGGCCGGGCAGATCACGCCGAGGCTCCAGCGCGCCGAGGCCGATTACGGACGCCTTCAGGTCGCCGACGCCCGCCGCGTGATGCACATGCTCGTGGAGCACGGCTCACGGCCGAACTGACGGCGAAGTCCGCCCGGCGCGCTCTCAGATCAGCGCGAAGCGGTCGACATCGACCAGCCCCTTGTCGGTGATCTTCAGGTGCGGGATGACCGGCAGCGTCAGGAATGCCACCTGCAGGAAGGGCTCGGCCAGCGTCACGCCAAGGCTTTTAGCCGCCGCCCGGAGCGGGATCAGCGCATCGTGGACATCCTCGAAGCTGCCTTCGCTCATCAGCCCGGCGATGGGCAGTGCGAGTTCGGCCAGCACCTCGCCCCCATCGGCGACGCAGAACCCGCCGCCCAGCTCCACCAGCCGGTTCGCGGCGGCCGCCATCGAGGCCTCATCCACACCGACCACGCACAGATTGTGGCTGTCATGCCCCACGGATGAGGCGATGGCGCCGCGTTTCATGCCGAAGCCGTGCACGAAGCCCGTGGCGACGCCGTTGGTCCGGCCATGCCGCTCGATGACGCTGACCTTGACGATGTCCTGATCGAGGTCGACGGCGGCCATAAGCCCGGTGTCATCCCCGTCGCGCGGAGCGCGGGAAGCGGATCCGCCTTGCGACAGGATCCCCTTGCCGCCGCCTACGGCGCTGCCGGGGATAACAACGTGGGTCGGCAGAGTGCGCTTGAGGTGCTCGGTGATGATCTTGCCGGGCACCACGCCGATAACGGATGTTTCGCCCTCGGCCGCCGCGACGTGGAAATCCTGCGCATGGAGCGCCCTTGATTTGACGCTTCCGCGCCCGACCGGCGTGACCGGCTGCCGAGCGGCGAACGCCGCATCGTCGCCCAGCCGCCCGCCCGCCAGCGTCAGGCTCACCCGGCATGCGGCCAGATCGTCGAGCAGCACGATGTCGGCCCGCTTGCCCGGCCCGATGAAGCCGCGATCCGTCAGCCCGAAGGCCCGCGCCGCCGAGATCGTGGCCGTTCGGTAGACTGCGAGCGGATCGCGGCCATGGGCGATGGCGGTGCGGATCATGAAGTCGAGATGGCCTTCCTCGGCGATGTCGAGCGGGTTGCGGTCGTCGGTGCAGAAGGCGAGGAAGGGGGAGGTGTCGCGGTCGATCAGCTCCAGCAGCGCATGCAGATCCTTCGAGACCGAGCCTTCGCGGATCAGGATGTGCATGCCTTTGGCGAGCTTCTCGCGCGCCTCCTCGGCCGTGGTGGTCTCGTGGTCCGTGCGGATGCCGGCCGCGAGATAGCCGTTGAGGGGAAGGCCGCGCAAAAGCGGCGCATGCCCATCGATGTGCCGTTCCGAGAAGGCGCTCAGCTTGTCGAGGCAGCCCGGATCGCGATGGATCACGCCCGGAAAGTTCATGAACTCCGCCAGCCCGATCACCTTCGGGTGGTCCATGAACGGCACGAGTTCGGCCGCCGAGAGCGAGGCCCCCGCCGTCTCCAGATGCGTCGCCGGCACGCAGGAGGAGAGCTGGATGCGCAGATCCATCACCATCCGCTCGGCGCAGTCTAGGAAATAGCGGATGCCCTCCGCGCCCAGCACGTTGGCGATCTCGTGGGGATCGCAGATTGCCGTGGTGACGCCATGAGGCAGCACGCAGCGTTCGAACTCGAAGGGCGTGATCAGCGAGGATTCGACATGCAGATGCGTGTCGATGAAGCCGGGCACCGCGATGCGGCCGGCCGCGTCGATGCTGCGGCGGCCCTCATAGCGGCCATGGGTGCCGACGATGGTGTCGCCGACGATGGCGATGTCGGT
>JAIXZF010000095.1 GCA_027489835.1 Hyphomicrobiales bacterium | reverse complement strand
GACTCGACCCAGGGCTTGCCCAGCCAGGCGCCGAACTCCGAGGGCAGGCGCGCCTCGGCCGCGAGCAGCACCTCCGTGACGATGCCGTCCTTCGACATGAGGACCGCGACGTCCGCGCTCGCCATGACCATCCTCGCCGCGATGGCGGGGTCCACATGGACCACCGCATTGGACGGATGGTCGGCCTGTTTCACGACATGAGCCCTCGGCCAGTGCGAAGAACGCGGCGGGGCATTCTTGCGGAGATTCTATCACCCTAGGCGCTTATACATGCATCTCGCCGTGTCGACGCAAGAACTGCTTCGCTTCGATGGCTCCGGCGGTACCCGCCGACACGACCGCGTCGGCGCCGACGAAGGCATGCAGGGCCGGGGCGGCCTCGAAAGCGGGCCCTCCCACAAGGACCAGGATGTCCCGGTTGGCCGACGATGCCCTCAGGCGCATGATGGTGGCGCGGAGCACGTCGGCGAGACCGTCATTGCTCATCGACAGCCCGATGGCGTCGACATGCTGGGTCGCCACCATGTCCACGATGACGTCCGCGTCGTTGGAATGCGTCTGGCGCGCCTGCCAGCCGGCCTCCTGGAAAAAGGCCTCCGCGACGGCGATGCCGAAGCTGTGCTGCTCGCCGGGCGCGACGGAGAACAGGATGGTCGGCACGCCCTCGCCCGAGGCGACGGGCGCATGGTCATCCCGCAGCGCGTTGAGGATCTGGTGCAGGCGGGCCACGACCATGCTGACTTCGGCGAAGCTGCACTCGTCGTCCAGCCACATGTCGCCGATCATCCGGGCCGCGGGGCCCAGAAGGTCGAGGTAGAGTTCCGAGCGCGCGATGCCGCGGCCGAGGAGGACCTCGACGAGGGCGGGGGCGGCGTCGGCGCCGGTGCCGCGCAGCAGGCGGACGAAGCGGGCCACGTCGACCATGCGGATGTGGTTGCTGGCGAAGCGGATGTCGCGCTCGCCGCGCTCGGCGTTGAATCCTCCATCATGCCAGACGGCGGATGCGGCGGTCTGGGCGGCATCCTCGCCGATGACGCGGTTCGCAATGATGAGGTTGGGCACGATGTCCCGCTGCACGACGCGGGAGAGCAGCGCGAGGACTTCGTTGACGGCGTCGCAGGGGCCGGGCTCTCGCCTTTCGGAACCACCGCGCTGGACAGCGCTCGACCGCTTCCTGGCTTCCGGATGAGTCGCGTCAGACATCACCCTCTCCCTGCTTGTCCGCTCCGCCGACGCCGCGGAAGGCGGGCCGGAAGCGGCGCATGTCGGCTGCGTCCGCGGCTTTAGGGAGTTGCGCCGCTGTTCAAGCAACCGACAGCTCCAAGCTAGCACAGCGCCCGGTGCCTGCCGCCTCGGACGACTACGTAGGTAATCGTAAGCGCGCAAAGATGTAAAGCCAGCTTGACGTTCTGGAGAACTTACACCAAGTTTGGCGCCATGGCCGGGCCCTCGAAAGCGGCGCCGCGGACATGGACAGCATCGAACGGAGGGTGAGCGTCCGATGACCAGTCTACCTCGCCCCTTGGCGGGACGCCCTCTCTACACGGCGGAGCAGCGCAGGCGCCGGGACGCTTCGCGCTGGACGATGGTGCAGGGCGTGCTCGCTCCCGTGCAGTTCGTGATCTTCCTCGTCAGCCTCGCGCTCGTCGTCCGCTTCCTCGCCACGGGGGATGGTTACGGCGCCGCCACCGTCTCGATCGTTCTGAAGACGCTCGCGCTCTACACCATCATGGTCACCGGCGCGGTGTGGGAGCACGACGTGTTCGGCAAGTATCTGTTCGCCCCGGCGTTCTTCTGGGAGGACGCCGTGAGCATGGTCGTGATCGCGCTCCACACGCTCTACCTCGCCAGCCTGTTCGGGACCTGGCTGACGCCGGCCGGCCAGATGGTCCTCGCCCTCGCCGCCTATGCCGCCTATGTCGTCAACGCCGCCCAGTTCGTGCTGAAGCTGCGGGCCGCGCGGCTCGGCGCGGCGCGCGAGGCATCAGAGAACGCTCCGGCCATGGGCTCCGCCACATGACGGCTCACGCGCCCGTGCCGGCCGAAGGCTGCGGCCCCTCCGTGCAGCGCCAGCGCGGCCAGCACGCCGTGTTCTGCGGCCTCACCGGCATCATCTGGATGCACCGGAAGATCCAGGATGCCTTCTTCCTCGTCGTCGGCTCGCGCACCTGCGCCCATCTCATCCAGTCGGCCGCGGGCGTGATGATCTTCGCCGAGCCGCGCTTCGCCACCGCCATCATCGAGGAGCGTGACTTGGCGGGCCTCGCCGACGCGCATGACGAGATCGACCGGGTGGTCGACCAGCTCCTGTCGCGCCGGCCGGACATCAAGCTGCTGTTCCTCGTCGGCTCTTGCCCGTCCGAGGTCATCAAGCTCGATCTTGGCCGTGCGGCCCAGCGACTCGACCGGCTGCATGGCGGCGCCTGCCGCGTGCTGAGCTATTCGGGCAGCGGCATCGAGACCACCTTCACCCAAGGCGAGGACGCGGCGCTGGCCGCCATGGTGCCGGGGCTGCCCAGGGCGAATGGCGAGGCGCCCTCGCTACTCGTTGTGGGCGCGCTGGCCGACGTGGTCGAGGACCAGTTCCGCCGCCTGTTCTCGGAGATGGGCATCGGCGAGGTCGCCTTCTTCCCGCCCCGCCGGTCCACGGCGATGCCGGCGATCGGTCCGGGCACGCGCATCCTTCTGGCCCAGCCCTTTCTGGCCGAGACCGCGCGGCTGCTCGAGGGCCGTGGCGCGACGCGCCTCGCCGCACCCTTCCCGCTCGGGGCGGAGGGCACGGCCGCCTGGCTTGCCGCCGCCGCCCGCGCCTTCGGCGTCGCGCAATCGCGCTTCGACGCCACCATCGCCGCGCCGCGCGAGCGCGCCATCCGCGCCATCGCCCGCTATGCGCCACAGCTGGCCGGCAAGAGCATCTTCTTCTTTCCCGATTCGCAGCTCGAGGCGCCGCTGGCCCGCTTCCTCGCCAACGAGGCCGGCATGCGGCTGACCGAGGTGGGCATGCCCTACCTGCACCGCCAGCATCTGGCGCAGGACCTCGCCCTGATGCCGCCCGACGCGCTGGTGACCGAGGGCGCCGATGTCGACCAGCAGATCGACCGCTGCCGCGCCATGAAGCCGGACCTCGTGGTCTGCGGGCTCGGCCTCGCCAATCCGCTGGAGGCCGAGGGCTTCACGACCAAATGGTCGATCGAACTCGTCTTCACGCCCATCCAGGGCTTCGAGCAGGCGGGCGATCTCGCCGAGCTGTTCGCGAGGCCCTTCAACCGCAAGGCGCGGATCGCGAGCCTGACGGGCAGCAAGGCGGAGGCCGCGCCATGCAGCTGACCGTCTGGACCTATGAGGGGCCGCCTCATGTCGGGGCGATGCGGATCGCGACGGCCATGAAGGGCGTGCATTACGTGCTGCACGCGCCGCAGGGCGACACCTATGCCGACCTGCTCTTCACCATGATCGAGCGGCGCGACCAGCGCACGCCGGTGACCTACACCACCTTCCAGGCGCGCGACCTCGGCGCCGACACCGCTGATATCTTCCAGAAGGCCTGCGCCGACGCCCATGAGCGCTTCAGGCCCGACGCCATCCTCGTCGGCGCCTCCTGCACCGCCGAGCTGCTGCAGGACAACCCGGCCGGCCTCGCCCAGGCGCTGAATCTGCCCGTGCCCATCATTCCGCTGGAGCTGCCGAGCTACCAGAAGAAGGAGAATTGGGGCGCGTCCGAGACCTTCTACCGGCTCTGCCGCTCGCTCCTCGCCGACAAGGCGCAGGGCTTCGTCCGCGCGCCGAAGGCCGATGGCGCCAGGCCGAGCTGCAACCTCCTTGGCCCGACAGCGCTGGGTTTCCGCCACCGGGACGACGTGACCGAGATCAGCCGGTTGCTTGCCGCCCTCGGTGTCGACGTGAACGTGGTTGCGCCGCTGGGCGCGGGCGTCGCCGACATCGCGCGCATTCCCGACGCAGACTTCAACGTTTCGCTCTATCCCGAGATCGCCGACGTCACCGCGCGCTGGCTGGAGCGGACCTTCCGCCAGCCCACGATCAGGACCGTGCCCATCGGCGTCGGCGCGACGCGGGATTTCATCGCCGAGGTGACGAAGCTGGCGGGGCTCGATCCAGCCGTCGCCGATGCCGTGATCGGCTCGCGCCTGCCCTGGTATTCGGCCTCGGTCGACTCGACCTACCTGACCGGCAAGCGCGTCTTCATCTTCGGGGACGCCACCCATGTCATCGCGGCGGCGCGGATCGCGTCCGAGGAGATGGGCTTCACCGTCGTCGGCGTCGGCACCTACACGCGCGAATTCGCCCGCGAGGTCCGCGCCCTGGCCGAGAAGCTCGGCGTTGAGGCGCTGATTTCCGAGGATTACCT
>JAIXZF010000211.1 GCA_027489835.1 Hyphomicrobiales bacterium | reverse complement strand
TCCTCGTTCGACTCGACCATCACCGTGCGCCCGTCATAGGCGATGGCGAGGTCGTGATCGTGCCCGGTCAGCAGCACGTCGACGAGGCGCGAGCGCACGATCTCGTTGTCGACCCGGCGGTCGGTGTGCGTCACGGCGAGGATGAGGTCCGCGCCGGCGCTCCTCAGCGCGCGGACCTGGGCGCGGAGCGTGTCCATCACCGGCAGGAATTTGAGGTCCCCCGAAGACGAGATCTGCGGGGTGTTCTCGAGCGCGAGTCCGACCACGCCGACCTTGACGCCGCCCAGCTCGAAGATCTGGCTGTCCTTGTGGCCCGGCAGCGCATTGCCGGCCGCGTCGCGCAGGTTGGCCGCGAAGGTGGCGTAGCTCTGCTCGGAAACACGCTTGGCGTAATTCTCCTTGCCGAAGTCGAATTCATGGTTGCCCGGCACGAACACATCGATGCCGAGCAGGTTCTGCATCTCGACGATGTGCGCGCCCTGGTCGAAGCCGCTCATCAGCGAGGGCGAGTAGCAATCGCCGGCATGGGCGAAGAGCATCGGCACGCCGCGCGCGCGCTCCGCCTTGACGATGGCCGCGAGGCGCGCGTAGCCGCCGCGGCCGCGCTCCTCGCCCAGCTTGTAGATGTCGTTGACCAGCAGCAGCGTCAGCCGCGGAGCCGGCGCCTGGGCGCCCGCGCCCGACGCAGCGGCCACGGCGCCCGCGCCGGCCAGCAGCCCAAGAGCCTTGCGGCGGTTGAGTTCGGTCATGGGAAGAGCCTCGTTCTGTCGAAATGCGCCTGAACCGGCCGCCATCATCCGATTCCGGCAGGTTTGCGTAAAGACCATAAATTGGACACAGCCCAATGACGAATCTGACGCAGGGCGGCTGCGGCGGTACGGTAGACATGGGGCTTTACGTCGACCCCGCATGATGACAAGACGCCCGCCTGCGTGCCGCGACGCGCGCGGCTTTCGGAAGCTGCCATGAACGTCAATGTTCCGCCCGGAGGGCATGCGAGCCCGGTGAGGCTGCCATCCGACCATCGCCCGGTCCGGGCGGGGCGCATCGGCGTGCTGCTGATGAACCTCGGCACGCCCGAGGCGACCGACTACTGGTCGATGCGGCGCTACCTCAAGGAGTTCCTTTCCGACCGCCGCGTGATCGAGACCTCGCGCTGGATCTGGTGGCCCATCCTTAACCTGATCATCCTGACGATCCGGCCCGGCAAGAAGGGCAAGGATTACGAGTCGATCTGGAACAAGGAGCGCAACGAGGGGCCGCTCAAGACCATCACGCGCAGCCAGGCCGAGCAGCTCCAGGTCCGGCTCGCGGCGTATGCCGGGGACAAGGTGGTCGTCGACTGGGGCATGCGCTACGGCTTTCCGGACGTGAAGGGCCGGCTGGAGGCGCTGCTCGCCCAGGGCTGCGACCGCATCCTGCTCGTGCCGCTTTATCCGCAATATGCCGCGCCGACTTCGGCCACCGCCTGCGACCAGGCCTTCAAGGCGCTGATGGAGATGCGCTGGCAGCCGGCCGTGCGCGTCGCCCCGCCCTATCATGACGATCCGGTCTACATCCGCGCCCTCGCCGACTCGATCCGCGCCAAGCTCGCGACGCTGGAATTCGAGCCCGAGGTGGTGCTGTGCTCCTTCCACGGCTCGCTCAAGGAGTATCTCCTCAAGGGCGATCCGTATTATTGCCACTGCCACAAGACCTGGCGGCTGCTGCTCGAGGAGCTGGGCTGGCCGGCCGAGCGGCTGCAGATGACCTTCCAGTCGCGCTTCGGCCCCGATGAATGGCTGAAGCCCTACACCGACGAGACGGTGAAGGCGCTGGCGACGCGCGGCATCAAGCGCATGGCGATCATCGCGCCGGGCTTCTCGGCCGATTGCCTCGAGACCCTCGAGGAGCTCGACGTCGAGAACCGCGAGATCTTCATGGAGCATGGCGGGCAGGACTTCGCCTACATCCCCTGCCTCAACGACAGCGAGCACGGCATGCGCGTCATTCAGGCCGTGGCCGAGCGCGAGCTGAAGGGCTGGCTCTGAGCGAAGGCTCAGCCGGCCACGAAGGCGGTGGCGGCGCGGATCACGGACGGCGCATAAAGGATGCGCCGGTGGCCGAGCCCATCCAGCGCCAGCAGGTCGACATCGGGTCTGCCGGGCGCCGCCATCGCCTCGGCGCTGGCGAAGGACACCTCCGCATCGTCCCGCGAATGGATCAGCAGCGTCGGCTTGCCATAGGCCCTGAGCAGGTCCGGTCCCTCGAACTCCTCGACCCTGCGGCCCGCCACCTCCAGCACCCGCCGCTCCATGGCAAGCTGCCCGCGTCGGCCGAGGCCGACCATGCCGCCGAAATCGCGCGTCACATCCGCCAGCGAATGGGGTGAGGCGATCATCACCAGCCGGCCTATGGCGATGGCGGGATAGGCGGGGATGGCCCCGCTCGCCGCGCACAGCGTCACCGGGCCGCCGAAGGAATGGGCGATGGCGCCGTGGAAGCGACCGAACCGGCGGGCCGCCGCTTTCAGCGCCTCGACGCCGAGCGGAACGTTGAGCTGCCGTCCGCTCGAAGCGCCATGCCCCGGCAAGTCGAGCGCGACCACCGTGAGGCCCTGAGCCAGCAGCGGCTTGACGAAACCGAGCATGAACTGGGCCCGCCCCGTCCAGCCATGAACGAGCACCACCGTGCGGCCGGACGCGTTCTCAGGCTCGAACAGGTAGCTCGCCACCGACCCGCGCGAGGTGGACAGATGCTCGATCCTGGCCTGCCTCAGCCGCTCCTCCAGCGCCTTGGCGCGATCTCCCGTCACCGGCGCCCTGGCGCTGCCCGGCGGCGTGCAGAAGGCGGTGAAGGCGGCGCGTCCCACCATGCCCGGCGCGACGGCCGATGCGATGCGGACCATGGGGCGGATGACCTTCAACGCGCCTTCGGGCATAGAGATGTCTCCGGTTTCGGGATATTCGTTCAACGATGAACCATTATGTTCAAACATGAACAATAAGCAAGCTTCCGTCGCAGGCTCGGCCGTCGCGGAAGCGCCGCGGCAGGACATGCCGTGGGACCATCCGCGTTTCCGCAACTGGATCGCGGTCGGCCGGCTGCATGCCCATTGGGAGCGGGCCTTCGCGCGCGAGCTCAAGCCGCTCGGCATCAAATGCGCCCATCATGACGTGCTCGCGAACGTCCGGCGCGATCCGGGCCTGACCCAGCAGGTTCTGGCCCGCCGCATGCTGGTCGGACGCAGCAACGTCACCATGCTTCTGCCGCAGCTCGAACGCATGAGCCTCATCCGCCGCGAGGACGATCCGGCCGACCGCCGCGCCAAGCGCCTGTTCCTCACACCGGCCGGCGAGTCCGTCACGGCTGCGTCGCTGGCCGTGCAACTCAGGCTGATGGGTCGCATGATGGAGGCGCTGTCGCTGGCGGAATGCGACCAGATGGGCGAGATGGCGCGCCGCCTGACCGAGACCCTGGCAGAGGGCAAACCCACTCCGAGGCCTGCGCCCCAGGCTGCGCCCTGAGCGCGCCTCTTGCGCCGGAAGCAGGCTGAGGCCACCTTCAGGCGGGAACCTGGAGCCTGCCGTCGCCATCGCGCCGCACTCCGGGCAGGGGCCACATCGCCATGTTCATCAATCTCTCGGGCTTCGAGATCGCCATTCTCGTGCTGGTGGCGCTCGTCGTCTTCACCATCGCGCGCGGCGTGCGGATCGTGCCGCAGGGCTTCAACTACACGGTGGAGAGCTTCGGCCGCTATTCGCGCACGCTGGGGCCGGGCCTCGGCCTCATCATCCCCTATGTCGAGCGCATCGGGCACAAGGTGAACGTCATGGAGCAGGTGCTCGACGTGCCCAGCCAGGAGGCGATCACCAAGGACAATGCCGGGGTGAAGATCGACGCCGTCGCCTTCTTCAACGTGCTCGACGCGGCGCGCTCGTCCTACGAGGTCTCCTCGCTGGAGCAGGCGCTCGTGACGCTGACCATGACCAACATCCGCACCGTCGTCGGCTCGATGGACCTCGACCAGCTGCTCTCCCATCGCGACGAGATCAACGAGAAGCTGCTGCGCGTGCTCGATGCCGCCGCCTCGCCCTGGGGCGTCAAGGTCAACCGCATCGAGATTCGCGACATCCTCCCGCCCGCCGACCTCGCCGACGCCATGGCCCGCCAGATGAAGGCCGAGCGGGAGAAACGCGCCAACATCCTCGAGGCGGAGGGCAAGCGGCAGGCCGACATCCTGCGCGCCGAGGGCGAGAAGGCCTCGCAAATCCTCGCCGCAGAAGGACGGAAGGAAGCCGCCTTCCGCGACGCGGAGGCGCGCGAGCGCTCGGCCGAGGCCGAGGCCAAGGCGACGGCCATGGTGTCGGACGCCATCGCGCAGGGCGATCTGTCGGCCGCCAACTTCCTCGTCGCGGAAAAATACATCGGCGCGATCCGCGAGCTTGCCTCCGCCCCCAACCAGAAGGTTGTCATCCTGCCCATCGAGATGGCGTCCCTCGCCGGCACCGTCTCGGGCATCGCGGAATTGACGCGTGCCGTCTTCGCCGATGAAGGGCCGTCGCGCCCGGCGAGCCGCTCCCGCCCCGGCGCCGGAGTCCCGATCACGCCCTCCTCCAACGGCCCCAATTCCGGCCGCAGCGGCGGAGGCGAGGCATGATCGCGGCCATTGCGGGACTTGGCCCCTGGGCCTGGATCATCGCCGGCATGCTGCTCATGCTGGCCGAGCTCTTCGCGCCCGGCCTGTTCCTGATCTGGCTCGGCCTCGCCGCGCTGGCGACCGGCATCGCGGTTGCGGGGCTCGGCCTCGGCTGGGCGGCGGCGGCGCTGGTCTTCTGCGTGCTCGCCATCGCCGCCGTGGTGGCGGGGCGTCAGCTCACCCGCGGCAGGGGCTTCGAGCCCGGCGCCAGCGCCGGCCTCAACGCCCTCTCGCGCGACCTGATCGGCAAGGTGGTGAGGCTCGACCAGGCAATTGAGGCGGGCACGGGCCAGGTCCGCATCGGCGACACCGTGTGGCGCGCGCTCGGCCCCGATGCGCCGGCCGGCGTGAAGGTGCGCATCGTCGGGCTTGAAGGCTCGGCGCTGCGGGTCGAGATGGCCTGATTACGAAGCCTTAACCATCCGCGTTCTATCTCTGTTAACCATCGCGATCGGTCCCGGCCGGTCGTCGCTCCGGCATGAACAGAGACATGAGCGATCTGGGCCGCATGACCGCCTACCGCCCGACGCGCGCCTTGAGCCTGGGGGCCAGCCTCGTCGCGCTCGCGCTGTCGATGGCGGCCGCGGGCGATGCGCGGGCACAGGCGCTCGACATCCGCGGCACCACCGAGGTCGATCCGCGCGCCCTCTCCACCGATCCGCGCTTCCTGCCCCCCGACAATCCGTTCCAGCCCGCCCCGCGCGCATCGGCCGGCGGCGGCGCGCCCGCGCTGCCGGGCGCCGATGCTTCGGCGGCGCAGCCGGCCAATGGCGGCGCGGTGACGCGCCGTCCGCCCTCGCGCGCCAGCCGGCCGGTGCAGGGACGCATCAGGGCCGGGGCCGAGCGGCGCATCCGCCCCGAGCCGCGCCGTGTGGGCGCCATGCCCACGGGCGCGGAGCCCGCGCCCCGCGCCCTCGGGCTCAGGCCCACCACCTCGACCCGCATCATCGCGGCGCCCGGCGACGGGCTGCAGGAGTATCCCGGAAGGCGCCCGCCGCGCCCGGAGGACGATCCGTGGGCTCCGCTCGGCCTCAGGGTCGGCGGGCTCGTGGTCACGCCCTCGCTGACACAGTCGCTCGGCTACGACACCAACCCCAACCGCGCGCCTAATGCGCCCAAGGGCTCCGTCGTCAGCCGCACCGAGGGCGAGGTCGCGGTCCGCTCGGACTGGCTCACCCATTCCTTCACCAGCACGCTGCGCGGCGGCTACAGCTATTACCCGGGCCAGCGCGACGCCAGCCGGCCCGAGGCGCAGGGGGCCTCGCTGCTCAGGCTCAACGTCTCGCGCGACACCGACATCGATCTGGAGAGCCGGCTCTCGCTCGACACGCAGAGGCCGGGTTCGACCAACTTCAACGCCGCCACCACCGAACGGCCGAACGTCTACGGCTATGGCGGCTCGGCCGGCGTCACCCAGCGCTTCAACCGGCTTTCGCTCAACCTGCGCGGCTCGGTGGACCGAACGAGCTACGACAACGCCACGGACACGCTGGGCGGGCTGATCCGCCAGAGCTACCGCAATCTCGTGCAGTATGGCGTGCGCGGCCGCATCGGCTACGAGTTGACCCCCGGCATCTCACCCTTCTTCGAGGTCTCGACGGACAAGCGCGTCTTCGACGAGACGGTGGATTCCGCCGGTTTCAGGCGCAGCTCCACCGGCGTCGGCGCCCGCGTCGGCTCGAGCTTCGAACTGACCCGCCTGCTCACCGGCGAGGCGGCGGTCGGCTACCAGCAGCGCGCCTATGACGATCCGCGGCTGAGGGAGCTGCGCGGCGTAGTGGGCGAAGCCGCCCTGATCTGGTCCGCCACCCCGCTCACCACCGTGACGCTTCGCGGCGCGACCGATCTTGCCGACACGACGCTCGCCAATGTCTCGGGTTCGGTCAATCGCCGCGTCAGCCTCGAGGTCAGCCACGCGCTGCGCCGCAACTGGACGGTGGCCGGCATCGCCAGCCTCTCGCGCGCCACCTTCGAGGGCGC
>JAIXZF010000115.1 GCA_027489835.1 Hyphomicrobiales bacterium | reverse complement strand
TACGCCGGGGTGATCGCCCTCCTCGCGGCACTCGTCATCCGCCTCATGCTGCCGGTCATGCCCGGTGGCGAGCGCAGCAGCCTGGCCAGCTTCACGGCAGCCTTTCAGCCAAGCATTGCCAGGACGCTCACTCTGACGCTTGTCGGATTTGCCGCCACCTTCACGACCATCGCCTATATCGGGCCGGTCGTCACCGCGATCAGCGGCCTGACAGGTTCAGGCATCGGGGCGATGCAGGCGCTCATCGGGGTCGGCAGCATCGTCGGGATCGTCATCGGGCTTCGCACGGCCGACAGCCAGGCGGCCGGCCGCGTGCTCGTGCAGAGCTTTCTCGCGTCGGCGCTGGCGCTCAGCCTGTATTCCCTGCTGATGCCCGCCCAGCCTGTGGACGCCGCCGCGCCCGTGCTGTCGTGGGCGCGTGGCCCCGTGATCATGGCCCTGTCGCTGGGCATGATCTGCGGCGCCGCGGCATTGTTCGCACGCACCCCAATCATCCAGGCCAGGCTGGTGTCAGCCAGCCCGGTGCAGGCGAGACCCGTGATCCTGGCGCTCAACGGATCGATGGTGTTTCTCGGCCAGGGGCTCGGCGCCGTGCTCGGCGGGCTCGCCATCGCAACCGCCGGATTGCCGTCGATCGGCTATGGAGCCGCCGCGGTGGCGCTTATCGGCGCAGGCATCGCCTTCGCCGCGACCACCCGGGTAGCGGCCCCAGCCCGGCCCTGACAGTTCAGGCGTCGGTGCAAGCAATGGCCAATTCCGGGAAAGGCCGACGGTCGCAAGACCCGCTGCAGTGCCGGGCGTGACCCTGAACCGGCACTGCACTTCGGTGTTCGACCGCGCCGGCACAGACGCCAAGTTGGTCCCAAGAGGCGCCCTCGCGCCCCCGCCCTTTTCGCCCTTAATTCCCGCCCGGAGGGCTCATCGCCTTCAGCTGGCCGCGACGATCTCCGCGAGCTTGAGCTGCGTCAGCATCGCCAGCTCGTCATAGACGGTCCATTCGTCGCGAACCTTGCCATCGACGACATGGAAGTGGGACATGCCCATGACGAAGAGGCGGTGGCCGGTGGGAGCGCCGAGCGAGCCGTAGCCGAGGTGGTGGCCCTCCATCACCCAGCGCACCGCGATCTTCTCGCCGCCTTCGTCGCAGGGCGTCGAGCAGATGTGCTGGGGGACATAGGCGCAGTCGGGGATCATGCCGACGAGAGCGAGCGTCTGGTGGAGCACTGCGGCACGGCCGTAGAGCTCCTTCATCAGCGGTCCATGCCACTGGGCGTTCGGCGCGTAGACGTCCTTGATCGTGCCGAACATGCGCTTGTTGTAGACCTCGTGCAGCCAGCGCAGGCACTCGCGCTCCGAGTTCGTGTGCGCGATCGTGAGGTCAGCCTCCGCTTCCGGCGGGTTCTGTCCGAGCAGGCGGCGGTTCTCGCCGATGTCGACGAGCGCGTGGCCCCGCGCATGCATCTCTACGGCGCGGGCTTGGGCAATCTCGTCCGCGTCGAGGCCGAGCTGGCGCACCAGGGCCATGTTGTCGCTGACCAACCACTCCCGGTAGATCTTGTTTTCGTGGATCATGCAGTCAGCGATCGTGCGGGTGACGAAGGGCCGGTTCGTCGGCTTGCCGAAGGGGCCATACTGCGAGTGGCGGCCGGAGCCCGTGACCAAGTGGGAGGTGTAGAAGCCGTCCACATCGTCGCCGCGCCAGATCACCTGCGTCGCCATACCGCGCCGCTCGGGGAAAGCCGTGAGGCGCTGGATTGTGTCACGCACCACGTCCTCGCGATTGTAGAGCGCGCCGAGCGAAGTGTAGAGCACGGCGTTGTGGGTGTAGTGCGTGTAGATCAGGCCGATGTCGCGCTCATCCCAGATGCGGTGCGTGCAGCGCACGATGTAGTCGACGATATCGGTGTAAATCGGATCGAACCCGCGAAGGCTCTGCGAGCGAGGCCGGTTGGTCGGCGCAAGGTCGACGTAATCGCGGCGCTCGACCTGCAGGACCTTCTCGTCCTTCGGCCCATCCTTGGCGAGCGGCTTCGGCTTGGCGTTCGACAGGTCGTTCATGGCATGTCCCCGTTATGCGCCCGGGCCTGGCC
The DNA here is from genome assembly GCA_027489835.1 of Hyphomicrobiales bacterium. Lineage (GTDB taxonomy): Bacteria > Pseudomonadota > Alphaproteobacteria > Rhizobiales > Beijerinckiaceae > Allobosea. Next base: position 4,108 of record JAIXZF010000115.1, on the reverse strand, counting down.
GCGGGCGTTTCGTTGGTCGATGAGCCTGCCCGTCATCCCTTGACCGCCCCCAGCGTCAGGCCGGCGACGATACGCTTCTGGAAGACGAGGACAAGGAGGAAGAGCGGCGCCGTGATCGACACGGCGGCGGCGATGGCGCGCAGCTGGTCGGTCAGGTTGTTCTCGCTGTTCACATACTGGCTGATGGTCGGCACCATCGTCTGCGACTGCGCGTCGAGCAGCAGCGCCGCGACAAGGTAGTCGTTGTAGGCGAGCAGGAAGGAGAACAGCGCCGTCGTCAGCACGCCCGGCCCCATGACCGGCAGGATCACCCGCCAGAACGCGCCAAAGGGCGTGCAGCCATCGATCTGCGCGGCCTCGTCGAGCTCTGCCGGAATGTTCATGAAGAAGGAGCGCAGCATCCAGATCGTGAAGGGCTGGTTGATGGCGACGAGCACCATGATGACCCCGAAGGGCTTGCCGTAGAGCGTGGGCGGCTCGGCCGCCATCAGCCGCAGCAAAGCGCCAAGGCCGGGCATATCCCAGAGCGGCTGCAGCCATTCGCGCGAATTGGCGAAGACGGGCAGATAGCCGGCGACCAGCACCGAATGGGGCATCGCCCGGAAAATCAGCGCCGTCATCAGCAGCCAGAAGGCGAGCCGCGATTTCGAGCGGGCGAGCCCGTAGGCCGCGAGCGCGCCGATGCTGACGGAGATCGTCACGACGCTGAACGTCACGATCATCGAGTTCACGAACTGGCGGTGGAAGGCATTGTCGATCCAGACCGCCTTGTAGTGATCGCCCGTGAAGCCGATGGGCCCGCCGCCGCCCAGCCGCGCCGTCTCCGGTCCCAGCAGCACGCGCAGCGGGTTCGAGGAGAAAGCGTCGATCGGAAGGCGGATCGACATCGCCGCCATCCAGAACAGCGGGAAGGCCGCCACCACGAACCAGATGGCCAACAGCGTCCGCGTGACGAGCCACAGCCCAGGACCCAGGCCCCTATCGTGGCTGCCGCCCATCTCAGGCCTCCCTCGCGCGATCGCGCCAGGTGCGGATCACGAGCGGCAAAAGCAGGATGGCGACGCCAATGATGGTCAGGATGGCCGAGGCGGAAGCGCGCGACACGGCACGGTTTCCCGTGTGGTCAGGCGTCAGATAGTGGAAGGTCAGCCATTGCAGCGAGATGCGATGGGCTTGGGCGGAGAAGCCGATGATCTCCTCGAAGACCCGGTAGCTGTCCATCAGGTGGATGAGCGCGACGAAGACGATCAGCGGCATCAGATGCGGCAGGACGACGTAGCGCAGCCGCTGCGCGCGCGTGGCGCCATCGATCACCGCCGCCTCGATCTGGCTGCGGTCGAGCGTCTGAAGGCCGGCATAGAAGACAACGAAGGCGAAGGGCGCGATGTGCCAGATCCGGTAGAGGATCATCAGCAACTCGATCGTCCAGCCCTGGGCGAACAGGGACAGCTTCGTGCCGGCCAGCGCCGACAGGCCTGCCGTGAGGATGCCGTCGCCGATGAACAGCCAGCGGATCGACAAAGCGCCCACGACGGGCGTGATCACGTAAGGCAGCAGCGAGACGAAGATCATCGGACCACGCCAGATCTTCGCTAGCGTGTCGACCCCGAGCGCGAGGCCCAGCCCGATCAGCAGCACGAAGGGCAGCGTGACGAGCGCGAAGGTGAGCGTGAAGCGCAGCGCCCGGTAGAAATCCTGCCGCATCAGCTCGTCGAACGCACCGGAGACGCCCCTCACCGCCTTCGAAAGCAGCTCGGGCGCCAGCAGCAGCCGGTAGCTTTCGAGCCCGATGAAGCGCGTCTCGCTGACGGGCCGGCCCTCGGCGTCGAGGACCGGCTGCATGCGCTTCTCGGTCACGCAGGTCTGGCCGATGAAGCTCGGCGAGCAGCTTTCGACGCTCTGCTCGCGGAAGACCCGCTGCGTGTTGTGCAGGCTCTGCCACAGCACGCTGACGAGCGGCAGCGCGATGAACAGCAGCATCACCGCCATCGAGGGCGCCACGAAGCCGAGGAAGGTCCTTGTCTTCATGGGATCGCGCCGGCGTGCCGCTGTGCCCTCGCCTACTTCAGGAGGCCGGCCTCCTTGGCGCGGGTGGTGTAGGAGGCCTCGATCGCCTGCAGGGTCTGCTCCAGCGTCTTGCGGCCGGTCAAATAGTCCGCGACGTTCTCGCCGAGCGCCGTGTGCATGAAGCCCATCGCCGTGGTCGCCGGATAGGGCGGCGCGCCGGCCATGGCGGACGCGATGGCCCCCTGCGCGAGCCGCGTCGTCTCGAAGCCCTTCACCAGCCAGACGGCGGCGGCGTTGTTCGCCTTCACCATCTCCTCGTCGAGGCCTTCCATGGCCACGCGGAAGGCAGCCTCGGCCTCGGCGTCGGTGATGTTCCGCGCGATCGAGAAACCGTCCCAGAAGACGGTCGTGGCAGGCTTGCCGCCCGCCATCGCAGCGGGCGCCGCCGCCATCGTGACCTTGCCGACGACGCTCGACTCCGCAGCATTGTCCATGGCGCCCGCACGGGACGACCAGAGATTGGACAGCGCGATCTTGCCCTGCTGGAACTGCTTCTGGACGAAAGTGGCGTCCGAAACCAGGAACTCGGGGTCCATGTAGCCGGTCAGCGCCTTCATCATTTCCAGCGTCTTGCGGCCGGCTTCGCCGTTGACGGCGGGCATGTTGCCCTGCCCGATGAACTGGCCGCCATAGCCGTGGAACAGGTTGACGAACTCGGTCGCCAGATCCCAGCCCGCCTTGTAGGTGCCGCCGATCGGATACTGGGCCAATCCGGCCTTGCGGATCGCCTCGGCGGCCTTCAGCAGCTCCTCATACGTCTTCGGCGGCTCAACATTGGCCTGCTTGAGCAGATCCTCGCGGTACATCAGGTGCTGGACGTTGATCATCATGGCGATGGCCATGACCTTGCCGTCGATGCGGATTAGCTGGTTCGGCTGCAGATTCTGGCCAAATTTGGCGACCAGATCATCGAGCGGCCGCACGGACCCGTCGTTGAGCAGCGGCACCAGCGTGTTCGGCGCCAGCCCCGCGATGTGGTAGAGCGCGGGCTTGGCGCGGAGTGCGGCCGGCTGCTTGTCGCGGTACTGCAGATCGAGCTCGACCTGCACGTTGCCGCATTCCTGCATGGCGGCCGTCACGGCCCGCCAGGCGGCGAAGCTGGCGGCGAGCACCTTGATCGGCGTCTGGTTCTGGAAGGCGCAGGCGGCGCTTGCAGGGGCGGCGGCGGTGATCGTCAGGCCGGCTGCTATGACGAGTTTACGGAGCATTCTGGTTCCTCCCGGTTTGGACGTCGTTGGCGTCCTCCCGGTCCTTGAAACCGGCCGGGAATGACACTGTCCCAAGCGTCGCGCACAGGCGCAAGGCGATGCTCGGAGATTGGCGAATATTATGGACAGGGCTGGCGGCGGCGCCGCCGGCGTCATGCGATTTCCTTGAGCAACTGGGCGGGCGCAAGCCTGAGAGCGGCCGCGCGGCGATGGCCTTCGAGCCCTTCGCTGGCGCTCTGCCGCATGGCCGGCGGCGCCACTGCCGCCACGCCGCGTTCGTCGAGCCATTGATGCGTGCAGGTCTTGAGATAGGACCCGACCCACAGCCCGCCGGTGTAGCGGCCGGCCGCCATGGTCGGCAGCGTGTGGTTGGTGCCGCAGCACTTGTCGGAATAGACGACGCTGGCGAGTGCGCCGATGAACAGCGAGCCGTAATTCCTCAGCTTCGCCGCCATCGTATGCGAATCATGCGCATGGACCTGCAGATGCTCGGCCGCGATGTGATCGGAATAGGCGATCATCGCGGCCTCGTCGGCGCACAGCGTGATCTCGCCGTAGTCGCGCCACGCGGCGCCCGCCACTCCCGCCGTGGACAGTCCGGCCAGCTGGCGTTCGACCTCGCGCATCACGGCATCCGCCAGCGCCCGGTCCGTCGTGATCAGGCCGACCCGCGTGCGGACATCGTGCTCGGCCTGCGCCAGAAGATCGACGGCGATCGTCGTCGCGTCACCGCTGTCGTCGGCGACCACGAAGATCTCGCTCGGTCCTGCCAGCTGATCGATGCCGACATGGCCGAAGACCTGGCGCTTCGCTTCGTTGACGTAGGCGTTGCC
>JAIXZF010000289.1 GCA_027489835.1 Hyphomicrobiales bacterium | reverse complement strand
TGCTTGCCCTTCTTCTCGATGTCGGTGACGAGGAGCGGCCCGATCTCGCCCGTGCTGCGGACATGCGTGCCGCCGCAGGGCTGCAGGTCGATGCCCTCGATCGCCACCAGCCGGACGCGCCCGGCGCCGCGCGGCGGCTTGACCGTCATCGTCTTGACGAGGCCGGGGTTGGCGTCGAGTTCCGCGTCGGTGATCCAGCGTTCCGTAACGGCGGCGTCGCGCGCCACCATCCCGTTCAGCGCCTCGGCGATGGCCGCCTTGTCGAGGCCGCCATCGGGGATATCGAAGTCAAGCCGACCGTCGCCATCGCCGATCGCGCCGCCAGTGACGGGATAGGCAAGGACGCAGCTCAAAAGATGCAGTGCGGTGTGTATGCGCATCCGCTTGTGGCGCAAGGCCCAGTCCAGCCGCGCGGTGACGGCTTCGCCCGGCGACAGAGGGGGCTGGCCGGGCAACGGCACATGCAGCACCTGAGAGCGGTCGGCCGGGTCGTACACGGCCGCGCCGAGCGCGATCTCGGAGCCGTCGGCCCGAACGAGCCAGCCCGCGTCACCCGGCTGGCCGCCGCCCGTGGCGTAGAACACGGTCCTGTCGAGGATGACGGCGCCCCCGGTGTTGACGTCGACGATCCTCGCCGGGCATTCGCGGAGATACGCGTCCTCGCGGAAAAGCAGCTCGGTTGCAGGCATCTTCGCTCCAGGGACGGGCCGGCGGGACCGGGACCCTAGGGCCGAGGCCGCATCGGTGCAAGATTGCGTCGGACAGCCGTCAGGACCTCAGGACATGGCCGCCATACGTGAAAATACCAAATTGCTCCTCTAAAACTTTAAGCCACTCTGATATTTGACGATTTATTCGACCAAGCGGCCATGATCCATTGCTGTTGAAGGCACGTAAAGGTTGGTACAGGTCGTGAGGTTCGGAGCGGGCGGCGGGTGCCGGCGCTTCGGTCAGGTCGACGAAGGAATATGCCAGTGAAGCATCACTCGCCCGCATCCTCATCAGCGCGTCCGCTCGATGCCCTGCTTGCCGCCTATGCTGCGGGCTCGTTGCCGCTGCCGCTCCATGCGCTGGTCGGCTCCCATGTCGAGCTCAACCCGCGCAGCGCCAGCTTCGTGTCGGACCTCGACGTGATCGGCGGCGCGGAGATAGCCCGCCAGGAGCCCGTCGCGGTCACGACGCGGGATGCGATGCTCGCGCGGATCTTCTCGCTGGGTGACAGCCCCGCCGCAATGGCGCCGCAGGACCCGATCTTCCCGCCAAGCATGCTGCGCTTCGTCGGCCGCGGCTCGCGGGACATGGCGTGGCGGATGGTGCTGCCGGGCGTGAAGGAATGCGTCATTCCCTGCGACGACGAGATCGAGGCCAAGCTCTACTGGATCAAGGCCGGCCGCAAGATGCCCGCCCATACCCATGAGGGCGAGGAGATCACGATCGTCCTCAAGGGCGGCTTCACGGACATTTCCGGCCATTATGGCCGCGGCGACGTGGCCATCGCCGATGACGAGCTCGATCACACCCCTGTGGCGGACAGCGATGAGGACTGCATCTGCTTCGCGGTTACCGATGCGCCGCTGAAGCTGACGGGCCCCGTGGGTCGCCTGGTGCAGAGCCTGTTCCGCAACTGAGCGCCGGCCGGACCGCAAACAAGGCCGTGGGGACCCCGAGGTCCGCGCGGCCTTTTTCTTGGAGCAAGACATGACCGCAGCGCGGATGGCGCCTTCGGACGGCGTCGCCTGGATCACGGGCGCGAGCTCGGGCATCGGCCGCGCCACCGCGCTCGAGCTGGCGCGCAGGGGCTGGACGGTTTGCGCGACGGCGCGCCGGCTCGAGGAGCTGGAAGCGCTTTCGGCCGCCGCGTCCGCGCTGACCGGCCGGATCGTGGCGCATGTCGGCGACGTGACCGACGCCGCAGGCATGGAAGGACTGGTGGACGGCATCGAGCGCGTCCACGGCCCGATCGCCCTGGCCTTCTTCAATGCCGGCGTCGCGCCCTACACCCGCGCCGGCGCGCTCGATGTCGATGCCTTCAGGATCGCCATGACCGTCAACGTGCTGGGGGTGGCGAACGGTCTCGCCCCCGTGCTGGCGCGCATGGGCGAGCGCGGCAAGGGCCAAGTCGCCGTCAACGCCTCGGTGGCCGGCTATCGCGGCCTGCCCAAGGCCGCCGCCTACGGCGCTTCAAAAGCTGCCGCTATCCATCTGTGCGAGGCGCTCAAATTCGATTGCGACAATATGGGCGTGGTGATGCAGGTGGTGAATCCGGGCTTCATCGACACGCCGCTGACCCGGAAGAACGATTTTCCCATGCCCTTCCTGATGAGCATGGACGATGCGGCCCGCCGCGTGGTGGACGGCTTCGAGCGCGGCGGCTTCGAGATCACCTTCCCGCGCCGGCTCGCCTTCATCCTCAAGCTGATGCGCGCCCTGCCCTATGCCTGGTACTTCCCGCTGGTGGCGCGGCAGACCGGGTGGAACAAGCGGGGCTGAGGAGCGACCGCCAGAGCGACGCCGTCGTTGCGAGCGCAGCGAAGCAATCCAGTGGCGCGGCGCACAATGGCTGGGTTACTTCGGCTTCGCCTCGCAATGACGGGCGGTGATGCTGGCGGTGGCAGTGGGGCCGCAGCCCCACCCCTCAGTGCAGGATCTGGCTCAGGAAGAGCTTGGTGCGCTCGTGCTGCGGGTTCTTGAAGAACTCGTTCGGCTCGTTCATCTCGACGATCTGACCCGCATCCATGAAGATGACGCGGTTGGCGACCTGGCGGGCGAAGCCCATTTCGTGGGTCACGCAGAGCATGGTCATGCCCTCCTCGGCGAGGCTCACCATGGTGTCGAGAACCTCCTTGACCATTTCCGGATCGAGCGCCGAGGTGGGCTCGTCGAACAGCATGATCTTGGGGCTCATGCAGAGCGAGCGGGCGATCGCCACGCGCTGCTGCTGGCCGCCGGAGAGCTGGCCCGGATACTTCAGCGCCTGCTCGGGGATCTTGACGCGCTTGAGGTAGTGCATCGCCACCTCCTCGGCATCCTTCTTCGGCATCTTGCGCACCCAGATCGGAGCGAGCGTCAGGTTCTCGAGGATGGTGAGGTGCGGGAACAGGTTGAAGTGCTGGAACACCATGCCGACGTCGCGGCGGATCTCGTCGATCTTCTTGAGATCGTTGGTGAGCTCGGTGCCGTCGACGATGATGTTGCCCTTCTGGTGCTCCTCCAGACGGTTGATGCAGCGGATCATGGTCGATTTGCCAGAGCCCGAAGGCCCGCAGATGACCAACCGCTCGCCGCGCGCCACCTTGATGTTGATGTCGCGCAGCACGTGGAAGTCGCCATACCACTTGTTGACGCCGATCATCTCGACGGCGGTTTCGGTGTTCAGCGACGTCTGCTTCAGGGCGGCTGGCTTCGTGGCGAGAGCGGTGGCCATGTGAACTCCTCTGGATCGATCCGATATTTAGCGTTTTTGGCCGGCGGCAAGCTTGCGCTCGACCGAAATCGAGTAGCGCGACATGCCCCAGCAGCAGATGAAGTAGAAGATCGCGGCGAAGGCGTAGCCCGTGGCGCGCGTGGTGGGCGTGGCCCATTCGGGGTCCACCAGCGAGGCCTCGATCGTCTTCATGAAGTCGAAGATGCCGATGATCGTCACCAGCGTCGTGTCCTTGAACAGGCCGATGAAGGTGTTGACGATGCCCGGGATGACGATCCGCAGCGCCTGGGGCAGCACGATGAAGCGCATCATCTGCCCGTAGCCGAGGCCCAGCGACATTGCGCCTTCGTATTGCCCCTTCGGGATCGCCTGCAGGCCGCCGCGCACGACCTCCGCCATGTAGGCGGCGGCGAAGAGCGCGACGCCGATCAGCGGACGCAGCAGACGGTCAGGGGACCATTCGGCCGGCACGAACAGCGGCAGCATCACGTTGGCCATGAACAGCACCGTGATGAGCGGCACGCCGCGCACGAACTCGATGAAGATCACCGAGAACATCTTGATGATCGGCAGCTTGGAGCGACGCCCTAGCGCAAGCGCGATGCCGAGCGGCAGCGAGAAGACGATGCCGGCCGAGGCGATGAGCAGCGTCACGAGGATGCCGCCCCAGAGCCCCGTTTCCACGACCGGGAGCCCCTCCCCGCCAATGGCGAGGCCGAAGACCAGCATGCCCGCGAGGATTGCGAATTTGAGGATGCTGTCGAGCCGGGTGAAGACGCCCGTCTCGCCCTTCCGCATCGCACTGATGTTGCCCCAGATCGTCCAGGCGAAAAGCGCAGCGCCGATGACCATGTACCAGAACTCGGAGCGGGCGCCGCCGTAGAGCAGCATCCAGGCCGTGACCGGCAGGATGCCGAAGAACAGGAACAGCCCGACAGCGCGGGCCGGCGCCTTCTCCCAGAGGATCCACACGATCGAGATGGCGAAGGCCAAAAAGACGATGTTGACCCGCCAGCGCTGGTCGACCGGGTAGGATCCGTAGATGAAGTAGCGGTAGCGGTCGACGACGAAGGCCCAGCAGGCGCCGACCTCCCGGCCGACCTTGTCGCGCAGGCAGGCATCGCGGTCCGCGCCCGTCCAGACCGCGTCGACGAAGTAGAACTTCACCAGCGCGGGGATGGTCGTGGCGACGACGTAGAGCGCCAGCAGGGTCAGCACGGTGTTGAGCGGCGACGAGAACAGGTTGGTCCTGATCCAGTGCACCGCGCCTTTGGTGCCGGGAGGGGCCGCGAGCTGCGGCAGGCTCTGATGTTGAACGAAGCCGGAGCTTCCGGAAGCCATGACGTTCATGTGCGCGCCCTCACCGTTCGACCAGCGCCATGCGGCTGTTGTAGTAGTTCATGAACATCGAGGTCAGCAGGCTGATGGTGAGGTACACCGCCATGGTGATGCCGATGATCTCGACCGCCTG
>JAIXZF010000463.1 GCA_027489835.1 Hyphomicrobiales bacterium | reverse complement strand
GCGCTGCACGATGCGAGCGCCATCCGCTCGTCCGCGCAGGACGCCGAGTTCTCCATCGACGATGCCGACAGGCAGGCGCTCGCGAGCCTGAGCGCCCGCGCTGCCGCCGGCGACCTCGCTGCCGACGAGCCCGATGCGTCGACCGAGGCGCCTTTGCCCGGCAATGGCTCGGCGGTGCACGAGGCTGTGGACGCCGCCGAAGAGCCCGAAGACACCATGACGGTGGAACCGCACGCGCCGAACGGCGATGGCCGCGATCTCTACGCCCGCGTCGAAAGCGCGGTACGCGAGGTCGAGGCCTCGGCGCGTGCGCTCGACGCACGGCGCGACGACATGCCATCGGGGCCATCATGGCGCGACGCTGCGCCGGCCGAGGACGCCGGGACAATGACGCCTGCTCCGGAACGGGCCATGCCTGCGCAGAAGGACGGCGATCTCTACGCCGATCTCCGGGCCGATCTCGGTTCCGCACGCCAGGGCCAGAGCATGGCCGGCCCGCGCCCTGAGTCCGAGGACCTCACGCAGGAAGCCTTCGGCGTGGTCCTGGGCCGAACCGATTTCGAGGAGCCCGAATGGACGCTGGACACGCCCGAGACGCAGGGGCCGGCGCTGACCGTCCCGGCGCAGGCAGAGCCGCCGCCCATGCCCGCGCCGCCGCCGGCCGCTGCCCATGCGGCCGCGCCTGACCGCGACCGCGCCGAGACGCGTCTGGAGAGGGGGGGCGCTGATCAGGCGTCAGAGTTGGCCGATCATGGGTCCGAGGCCGATGCTCCTTCCAAACCGGATGCCCCGCCGGATCGCACGGAGCCAGTCGCTGCCGAGTCCCCCGGTGCCGTGGCAGACAGGGCCTTGGCAGCCCAGCCGAAGGTCGCGTCGATCGAAGGCGTTGTGGCGGCCTACACCGTTGGCGACAGCGCCTATGCGATGCTCGCGGATGGCCGCATCCGCGTGACGACGCCGGACGCGGAGCACCTGTTCGGCTCGATGGACGAGTTGAAGACCTTCATGGCCGAAAGGCGCGCCCGCATCACTTGATGTGCTGGAGCAACGCCTTGAAGTCGGGCGTGCCCGCGCGGCCCAGCCATTCGAAGGCGACCATCTCGGCCGTCACGATTTCCACACCGGCCGCCGCCGCGCGCCGCAGAGCGTGGTCGATGTTGGCCTGCACGCGGCTGGACACCGCATCCGCCACCAGCGCCACCCTGTGGCCCGCTTCCTGGGCTGCAAGGACGCTCTGCAGCACGCAGACATGAGCCTCCGCCCCGCAGATCACGAGCTGGTCGCGCCCCCCGAGCCTGAACCGCTCCAGCCGCTCGGCGATGGCGGGCTCGTCGAGGCAGGAGAAGGTCATCTTCGCCAGCGTCGACGAGCCGGCGGGCAGCGCGGAGGCGACCGCCCCCAGCGTCGCGCCCAGACCCTTCACATATTGCTCGCTGACCGTGACGGGAACGCGCAGGCGCCCGGCCGCCTTCAGCATGAGGTCGATGGAGCGCAGCATTGCGGCCGGCTCGAGCACGGCCGGGGTCAGCCTGTCCTGCACGTCGACGACCAGAAGCTGCGAACGCGAAGGCGCCAGGCGCATCAGCCCTCTCCCTCGATCTCGATGAGAGGCTTGAACCCCTGAGCAGCCTTGATCGCGAAGGCGTAGGCCAGCGCCGTCTCCTTGAGCGAATCGAAGCGGCCGGCGGCGCCGCCATGCCCCGCCGACATGTTGATGTGCATCATCACCGGCCCGCCGCCCGTCATGCGCGCGCGCAGCCGCTGCACCCATTTGGCCGGCTCCCAATACGTCACGCGCGGGTCGGTGAGCCCGGCGATGGCCAGGATCGGCGGGTAGCTTTGCGCCTTGACCTGCTCGTAGGGCGAATAGCCCATGATGGTCCTGAAGGCCTCCGGATCGGTGATCGGGTTGCCCCATTCCGGCCATTCGGGCGGTGTCAGCGGCATGCTCGCGTCCATGATCGTGTTGAGCACGTCGACGAAGGGCACATCCGCGATGATGCCGGCGAACATGTCCGGCGCGAGGTTGGCGATGGCGCCCATCAGCATGCCCCCGGCGCTGCCGCCCTCGGCCACGATGCGCCCCGGCGATGTGTAGCCGAGCCTCGCGAGCTCCTCCCCCACCGCGATGAAGTCCGTGAAGGTGTTGGTCTTCTTCGCCAGCTTGCCGTCCTGGTACCAGGCCCAGCCCTTTTCCGTGCCGCCGCGCACATGCGCGATGGCGTAGACGAAGCCGCGATCGACGAGGCTCAGCGGCCGCACCCTGAATGAGGCCGACATGGACGAGCCATAGGAGCCATAGCCGTAGAGCAGGCAGGGCGCTGCGCCGTCGAGGTCGAGATCCGCGCGGTGCAGCAGCGAGACCGGGATCACGGCCCCGTCCGTCGCGGTCGCGAAGACGCGCCGTACCCTGTACTTGGCCGGATCGTGCCCCGAAGGCACCTCCTGCGTCTTGACCAGCAGGCGCTCGCGGGTGGCCATGTTGTAGTCATAGGTCTCGGCCGGCCTCGCCATCGAGGCGTAGGTGAAGCGCAGCCAGTCCGTGTCGAACTCATAGCCCGCATCCATGCCGAGCCCGTAGGCCTCCTCGTCGAAGGCGATGGCGCTCTCCTCGCCGCTGGCCAGGTCGTGGATGACGATGCGGGGCAGCGAGTTCTCGCGCTCCATGCGGATCAGCCGGCCCCGCAGGCAGACATGGCTGACGATCATGCAGCCTGGCCGGTAGGGGACGAGCTCAGTCCAGTTCTCCGGCCCCGGCGCTTCCACGGGCGCCTGCATGATCTTGAAGTCCTCGGCCCCGTCCTTGTTGGTCAGGATCAGGAAGCGCTCGTCATGATGCTCGATGTCGTAGCGCAGCCCTTCCTGCCGGGGGTGAACCAGCATCGCCGTCGCGTCCGGCGTCCTCAGGTCGACGAACCGGACCTCCGACGTCTCGTGGTCGCCCACGTCGATCAGCAGATACGCGCCGGATTGCGTCTCGCTGATCGAGACGAACATGCCTGGATCCTGCTCTTCATGGATCAGCGCGTCGTCCTCCTGCGGCGTGCCCAGCCGATGCCGGAAGACGCGTGAAGGCCGATGGTTCGCGTCGATCCTGACATAGTAGAAGGCCGAAGCATCGGCCGCCCACACCATGTCTCCGACGGTCTCCGTGACGGCGTCGCCAAGCTCGCGCCCGCTCGCGAGGTCCCGGACCCGGATGGTGTAGAGCTCGGAGCCCGCCTCGTCCGAACTCCAGGCCATCAGCCTGTGGTCGGGCGAGTGCCGCGCGTCGCCAAGGTCGAAGAAGTCCTTGCCGCGTGACAGCCTGTGGGCGTCGAGCAGCTTCTGCTCCTTTCCGCCGTCCCTGGGCCTGCGGCACAGGATAGGGTGCTCGCCGCCGCGGCCGTAGCGCTGGTAGTAGGCGAACGGGCCATCCTTCGAGGGCGGGGCTGCGTCGTCCTCCTTGATGCGCGCGCGCATCTCCGCCACCAGCAGGCGCTGCAGCGCCTCCGTGTCCTTCATGAGCGCGCGGCAGTAGCGGTTCTCGCGCTTCAGCAAACCGGCGATCTCGGGGGCCAGCGCGCCGGGGTCGCGCAGCACGTCCTGCCAGTTCTCCGCCCGTATCCAGGCGTACTCGTCCACCCAGCTGATTCCATGCGCCGACTGGGTGACCGGCTCGCGGCGGGCGAGGGGTGGCTTCAAGCTTTGAAACAGGGTCATGCGTTCTTTCGACGTGAAGGGCGAGACGGCGTCAGGTGCGAATCACCCCGCGGCAGAGTTCTTCGCTCGTAGAATCATCGGCGGCCGGGGCGAACAGACATTGCTTCAATGGATCGCGAGGCGCGTTCTTCTTCAAGCGCCGCCGGCGTGCGCCGCTGAGCTTGGCAATGAGCTTGGCCAAATCCCGACCGGAATTGCGTTCAACAATCCGTGATCGCCGGAACCGGCAGCCTTGGGCGGAATTGAGCCTCACGAAGTATTGATCCAGTCAGCACCAAGTTGTCCTGTATGGCCGCCACATTCGTGAACGCCCATGCAGCAACGGCATGCGGACGGATCAGCATAGTTTTCATGGTTGCGGCGGTCAGGTTTCGCTGCGGAGTTGAACGATTTTCACCTGTGAGGAATGCCGCGAACCCATGCGGCATCTTGCGGGACGCGCTTTGATGACCTGCCGTCGGGTTGCTTTCGATCCCCTATAAATAAGGGGGCATATGCCGGTCCCGTGTCGATGCAATTGTACTGCGCTTCGCCAGTTGTTTTTACTTGATGTTAGTAGAAAGGCGAATTATGATTTGGTCGATGCGTAGTAGCGATTTAGCGAGGGACGCATGGGTTGCGACGGTCGTCCCGAACGAATGTCTTGTCCGAGACCTGATCGCTGAAAGCGTTTTGATCGGTTTTTCCGTCGACAACACCGTTTTGTAATTTTGGAGAAGCACTATGTCCGAATCGGGGGCCCCGAACTACATCGAACTGACAGCTGACATTGTGTCCGCCTATGTGGCGAACAATTCGGTTCCTTCGGTCGATATACCGTCGCTCATCAGCGACATCCATTCCGCACTCATGCGGGTGTCCTCCGGACAGGACGTCCCCGTCGCGATGGAGCCGGCCAAGCCAGCCGTTTCGGTCAAGAAGTCGATCACGAACGACTACATCATCTGTCTCGAGGACGGAAAGAAGTTCAAGTCGCTCAAGCGCCATTTGCGCACCGCCTACAACATGTCGCCCGAGCAGTACCGCGAGAAGTGGGGCCTGCCGCAGGATTATCCGATGGTCGCGCCGAATTACGCCGAAGCGCGTTCCCAGCTCGCGAAGCAGATGGGCCTGGGCCAGAAGCGCAAGCGCGGCCGCTGATCCGCGGCATCCGGCACGGTTTGAGCGCGCGGCCCCTCACAGGGCCGCGCGTTGACGTTTGGGCCGCCGCTCCGCCTGGCTCGTGGAGAGTCGATTTCGGGACGATGCGGCAAAGCCTGAGCCGCCAGTCCACAGATTCGTCCAGGTTTTCCGATATCGCGGCAGGCGCCACCGCCTGACTGGCAGCGGGCCTCCGGCGCCGCCCCGATCCAGCACGTCATCCCCAGACATCGCCACGCCCGGCTTGCAATTCCGCAGGCCCTTTTATAGGATTGTAATCCTATTAACGGCATATGGCCGGAGGGAGTGCGCGCTATGGCAGACAATGATCCTACGAATGGGACTTCCCCGGCAACCCCGCCGGATCGCGATCAAGAGCCGCAGCCCCATGCGGCGAACGGGAGGCGCATCCAGCCCGCCGCGCCATCCGAAACATCTGCTGAACTGGATGGCGCGGCCCGCCGCCTCGCCGAGCGCATGGCGCGCGATGGCCTGATCGCTCGCCTGGACCCGACGCGCGAGGGCGAGGCCGTGCTGTCGAAGCGGCAGGCCGGCGCGTCCCTCGGCGCGGGGAGGGCCTCGCTCCCCGCCTTGCGCCGGGCGGCGGCGCTCGGCCTGCTCGTGCAGCAGGCCTCCGGTCGATTCGAGCCCGCGCCGCAGGACGGAGCGGCCACGGGCCGGGAGGCAGCGGGCGGAAGCCCTAGGTTGAACGAGGCGGAGAGCCCGCTGCTGTGGCTCCACCGGCGGCGCGGCGCTGATGGCCGGCCGCTTCTCGACGAAGCCGCGTTCCTTGCCGGCGAGCGCTTCCGGCGCGACGTGACCCAGGCCGCCATGCTGCCGAGCGTCACCACCAACTGGAGCCGGATGGAGACGGCCGGAGCGAGCGCCAGCCCGCGCGATCCGGCGCTCGCCTCGGATGTGGCGATCGGAGCACGCCAGCGCGTCCGCGCCGCCTTCGCTGTGCTGGGCAGCGAGATCGGCCATTTCGTGCTGGATGTCTGCGGCTTCCTCGTGCCCCTGCAGGAGGCTGAGCTCAGGCGCTCCTGGCCGCCGCGTTCGGGCAAGCTGGTCCTGCGCCTCGCCCTGGGGCGTCTCGCGCGCCATTACGGCATCGCCGAGGCGGCCACCGGGCCGGACGCGGCGCGGCCGCGCGCCTGGAGCGATGGCGAGAGGTCCGGATTTTCGGAATGGCTCGATCCGCCCGCGCGCTGATGAAGCCGGGGGCGGCGCGCCGGCTCAGGCGCCGCCGAGCGCCTGGCGCGCATCGGTCTTGATGCGCTCGACCATGGCCCGCACCCCGTTCGAGCGCTGTGGCGTCAGATGCTGCGACAGCCCGAGCCGCTCGAACACCGCGCCCGCGTCTCGGGCCAGGATCTCGTCCGGCCTGAGGCCCGAATAGGTGGCGAGCGTCAGCCTGACCAGGCCCTTGACGATGTGCGCGTCGCTGTCGCCGCGGAAGCGCAGCCGCCCGTCAGGCTCGGCGTTCGTCTCGATCCAGACCTGGCTGGCGCAGCCCCGGACCTTGTTGGCGTCGCTGTGCGCCTCGGGCGGCAGCGGCTCGAGCTCGCGCCCGATCTCGATGAGGTAGCGGTAGCGCTCGTCCCAGTCCTCGATAAGGTCGAAATCGGCGATGATGTCGTCGATCGTCGTGGCCATGGTCCTCGCGCCGCCTGTGCCGCGCCATGCGGCCGTCCAGCGCATGTGCGCCGGCCGTGGCGCCAAATCAAGGATGCGGCGGCGTCTTTCGCTCTGCGGCGGCCTTCTGCGGCGATCCGCCCGCCTGCGGCGTGGCGCCAAAGGCCACGGCCGCGATCTTGCGGGTCAGCGCGTCTCGCGTCTCGGCGTCCAGATGGCTCGCCGCCTCGAGCGCGAGGCGAGGGGCGGCCGACACGGCGCCTGCCGCAAGGCCGGCAGCCGCTGCGCCCGGATCGGCCCGCAGCGCGGCCAGCCGCGCCTCGGGCGTCTGGTCATGCACGGGCGAGAAGTAGGCGATGGTTCCGATCACCACCGCATTGCGCACGAGGCCGAACATCGGGGCTCCCTGGGTCGTCCGGGGCGTCGCTGAAGCCCCTGATCGTCATGGTTCCTGTCTAGCACGTCCGCCCCAAGGTCCCGTTGCGCCGGCGTGGCCGATTGCGCGCATTCTCTTCAGCCTCTGTTCACCTTGACCGCAGATGCAGACAACCGGGCGCCATTGGCCGGAACATCGAGCATCCCATTGAAAAACAATGGATTTTTTGGTTCCGCGCGGGGCTTGTCCGCTGCCGCGGCGAAACTGCCTTAGCTTTCGCTTAAAGACCGGCCCCGACAATGCAGCCTCAAGTAATGCGGCGTCCGTCAAGGATGCCCTCGGGAGCAGCGCGTTGCAGCAAGCTTCGTTCATCCAGGGCCTGACCACCGCGATGGAGCGCTTCGTCCATCCGGATGTCCGGCGCGACCGGCGCGCGGCTCCGGCCCACCTGCGCTTCGTCGCGGTCAGGCTGGCGCTGGCCGCGGCGGCCGTCAGCCTGCTGCCCGCCTATCTGCTTTTCGGCGAGCCGCTGACGGCCTTCGGGCTCACGGCCCTGATCGCCGCCGCCTTCCTGCTCGCTCCGGTCGCCCTGATCGGCGTGACCGGCGACCTCGAGCGCGCCTCGGCGCTGTCCTCCATCCTTCTGTCCGCTTCCGTCGTGGCGCTTTCGCTGCAGGCAGGGGCGCTGCAATCGCCCATGCTCGCGCTGTTCGCGGTCATCGCGCTCGACGCCGCGGTCGCCGGCTCCCGTCGTGCGGTCCTGACGGCGGCCCTGGCCTGCGCCGCCGGCTTCGGCGCCGTTGCGCTCGTGGCAGGCGCCGATGCGGGGCAGGATGGGCTCTTCGCCTCCGCCGTCGCGGTCGCGCTGCTGATCAACGCCTGCTCCGTCGCCTGGGTCTTCGTCAGCCGCGGCGAGCGTCAGCAGACGACGCAACTGCGCTCCAGCGCCCGCGCCACCGCCGCGCTCGACGCCGTCGGCGACATCGTCTTCTGGCGCGAGGCCAGCGGCGACATTTCCTTCGCCAACGCCGCCGCACGCGTGCAGCTCGGCATCGACCGTCGCGAGTTCCAGGAAGGCCTGCTGTTCGAGCGCGTCAATGTCGGCGACAGGCCCGGCTATCTCAAGGCGCTGTCCGATGCCCGCTCCGCCGCCGGCCTCGGCCGGGCCATCGTGCGCATCGCGGCCGACGCGCCCACCGGCCGCGAGGTCAGGGTCTTCGAGATGTGCGCCCGCCGCGTCGAGGGCGCCTCCAACGAGGACGCCGTGGTCGTCGCCCTGCATGACGTGACCGAGCGCCACGCCGCGGACGAGCTGCGGGAGAACGCCCGCCGTGATGCCGAGCGGATCGCCGTCAGCAAGAGCAACTTCCTCGCCACCATGAGCCACGAGCTGCGCACGCCGCTCAACGCGATCATCGGCTTCTCCGAATTGCTCGTGCAGCCGGGCCTTCTGCCCCAGGCGGACCCCAGGCGCGACGAGTATGCCCGCATCATCAACGGTTCGGGCCAGCACCTGCTGGAGGTGGTCAACGCCATCCTCGACATGTCCAAGATCGAGAGCGGCATGATGGTGGTCGAGCAGGAGCGCGTCGAGCTCGACGGCGTCATCCGCTCGAGCCGCGAGCTCCTCGCCGTGCGCGCAGCCGAGAAGGCCGTGGCGCTGGTCGAGTACGTGCCCGCCGACCTTCCTGACATCGTGGCCGATCGCCGCGCGCTCAAGCAGGTTCTGCTCAACCTGATGTCGAACGCCGTGAAGTTCACGCCGGCGGGCGGCGAGGTCGCCGTCAGCGCCGTGCGTGACCGCGACCATGTCGAGATTACCGTCTCCGACACCGGCTGCGGCATCGCCGAAAGCGATCTCGGCAAGCTCGGCTCACCCTTCTTCCAGGCCGGCCAGTCCTACGACCGGCATCATGAGGGCACGGGTCTCGGCCTTTCGGTGGTTCGCGGCCTGATCGGGCTGATGGGCGGCTCGATGCTGATCGAGAGCGCGCCCGGCTTCGGCACGCGCGTCGCCGTCCGGCTCGCCATCCAGGGCATCGCCGCCGGCGCCTCGACCGATCCCGTCAGCATCGCAACGCGCATCCGCGCCCGCCGTCCGGCGCTCGAGACCTTCAGCCTCGAGCGGTCCGAGCCTGCGGAGGGCGAGGGCGGCGCGCGCTCCGTCCGCTACAGGTCCGCCGCCCGATGAGATTCCGACGCCCCGCCAACCGGTCGCAAACGCCATGTCCATGACGCTCGCAGCACGCTCGCATCACATTCACCACGTGTCCCAGCCTGCGCGGCTGCGCCTTCTGCCGCTCGAATGGTTTGCCCGGCGCCTGCGCGCGCGACCGGGCGCTACGCTGGCGCATTGCGCCTTCTTCGCCGTGGCTGGCCTCATCGCGGTCAATGCGCTGACCTGGCAGAAGGATGCGAGCCCGCGCTCCTTCATCGGCGAGCCCGCCGCGCGCGCGGCCGCGCCCCAGCCCATCCCCGCGCCGCCGCAGCGGCCTGCCGAACTCGCTGCCGCGCCTGCCGCGCGCCCCGCCGCCTCCGCCGCAGCGCCCTTAGCCGCGACGCCGCGCCCTCCCGCGCCCGTGCGCGACACGGCGGCTCTGCCCCGCGATCCGATCGGCGACCTGATCAGGACCGGGCAGGCCCCGGCCTCCGAGATCGTCCGGCCTACGGCTTCCGTTCCCGAGCGGACCGAGGCGCGGCCCGTGCTCGCCGCCCAGCGCGCGCTGAACCGTGTCGGCGTCGGCCCGGTCAAGGCGGACGGCGTTTTCGGCGAGGAAACGCGCGCCGCCATCGAGCGCTTCGAGCGCGAGCGCCGCATTCCGGTGACGCGCGATCTCGGCCCCCGCACCCTGCGCGAACTCGCCGCGGCCTCGGGCGTCCGCATCGAGTGATCGCGCGGCGGGGCTGGCGCCCGGCTTGGCTTTCGCCGACAATCGGCCATGGCGCGGCTTCGCAGCGATTTCTGGGTTTCGGCCTATCTCAGGCAGCGTGCCGCCGCTGGCGTCGTCGCCGTGCTCCGCCGACGCGGCTCGCCCGAGGCCGGCGCGATCTTCATCAAGGTGGACCGGCTCGACGGCTCGGCGCGGCTCTATGCGCCTGCTCCGCCCAGCCTTGACGGTGCGCCGGGCGAACGGCGCTTCGAACTTGCGCTCGAGGCCGATCCCGGCACGGTCGAGGACCGGGTGACCCGCGAGATCCGCTTCGACGGCGACCTCTGGCTCGTCGAGGTCGAGGACCCGGGTGGCGACCCCGCGCTGGGCTGAGGCCCGTCGCTCAGCTGCGCTTCCTGAGCTTGTCGATCGCCTGGCTCTCGGCCGGCCTCCGCGAGCCCGCCGGGGCGCGCGATGGCGTCCCGCCCGGCGCCATCACAGGCACGTGCATCGCAGCCCTGCGCGGCTGGGTCAGGCGCGGCCACATCGCCTCGAGGATCAGGTCGGCGGCGCCGCGCGTCGTTGCCCGCATCATGGCGACGACCGCATGGAGCTGCCGGCTCGAGCGCGCGACGTCGTCGCCGGTCCGCAGCAGCATCCGGGTGGCGTCTTCCGCGGCGATGCCGAGCGAGACGAGGGCGAGGGCGGCGAGTTCGCGCGTCGGGTCGGCGAGGGCAGCCGCGGTGAAGGCGGGGCCCCGGTCGAGCAGGCTCTCCGCGCCTTCGAGCAGCGCGTCCAGACCCGATAGCGACGCTTCCATCAACCTGTCGTGCTCGGCCGGCTCGATCGTGGCGGTGGTGCGGCGGCCGGTGACGGCCCAGGCCATTTCCTCGCGGATGCGGGCCCGCAGCGCTTCGGGAGCGAGCTGATAGATCGGCGCAAGCGACGGCGGCTCGATGTCCCCGCGGCGCACCAGCGCACGGCCGATCTCAGCATCCAGCCTCGCCCGGCCGATCAGCGCCTCGGCTACGTCGGGATCGAGCCTGACCGCGCTGTTCTGGGAGAGAGCGAGCGCGACCGTCTTCTCGGGCCGGCCCAGAAGGGCGAACTGGGCTGCGGCCGAAAGGTCGGCGCGGCCTGCCAGCCGCGTCGCGAGTCGCGGGTCGGGATCCCCGATGGCGCGCTCGGTCATTTCTTCGCTCAGGCTCGCGGTGCGCTCGACGATGATCTCGGCAATGCCGGTCCCGCGCGTGAACAGCGCCTCGATGAGCAGCGGAGGCGTTCGCGGATGGGCTGCCAGCCGCGCCGCCACCTCGCGCGTGGTGGCTTCGTCGGCCAGCGGAAGCAGGGTCAGGAACAGCGCGGTGAACTGCTCGCGCTCGGCGGCCGACATTTCGCCCCGCATCGCGAACAGCTCGGACTGGACCTTGAGGGTCGCCCCGGCGAGGCCGGGCGACCCGGCGCTGGCCATGCGGGCCAGGTCGTCGAAGGCGGAGAAAGGAACACGCTCGGACATTTTTTGACGCAACGCACTGACAACACGCGGGATTGGTCAAACGCTACCGCGAAAGAATTAGCGGTCCGTTAACCATCAGGCCCCCTGATGCGCTTGGATGAGTCGAAATCGCGTTGGAACGGCGTTGAACCAGAAACCGGATGGAGAACGTCATGGGTCAGCTGATCCCGTGGCCGAAACCGGAGGACCGCCCGGCCAGGCCAGCCATCGAGAGGCCTGAGGGGCGGGTCCTCCTGTTCCTCGGCGTGAGATACGAGCG
>JAIXZF010000051.1 GCA_027489835.1 Hyphomicrobiales bacterium | reverse complement strand
TCGGGCCTCGCCAAGGGCGAGGTCCTGCTCTCGGTCGAGAACGTCTCGCTGCGCTTCGGCGGCGTGAAGGCGATCTCGGACGTGTCCTTCGACATCCGGAAGGGCGAGGTCCGCGCCATTATCGGCCCGAATGGCGCCGGCAAGACCTCGATGCTCAACTGCATCAACGGCTTCTATTTCCCACAGGAAGGCCACATCACCTACAAGGGTGTGAAGCGCCAGAAGGTGCGTCCGCACGAGGCGGCGTCTTCGGGCATCGCCCGCACCTTCCAGAACGTCGCCTTGTTCAAGGGCATGTCGACGCTCGACAACATTATGACCGGCCGCACGCTCAAGATGCATCGCGGCCTGTTCTGGCAGCTCCTGCGCCATGGCCCGGCCATGGCCGAGGAGATTGAGCACCGCCGCAAGGTCGAGGACATCATCGACTTTCTCGAGATTCAGGCCATCCGCAAGGTGCCCGTCGGCAAGCTGCCCTATGGCCTGCAGAAGCGCGTGGAACTGGGCCGGGCTCTCGCCATGGAGCCCGAGCTGCTGCTGCTCGACGAGCCGATGGCCGGCATGAACCTCGAGGAGAAGGAGGACATGTGCCGCTTCATCCTCGACGTGAACCAGTCCTTCGGCACCACGATTGCGCTGATCGAGCATGACATGGGCGTGGTCATGGACCTGTCGGACCGTGTCGTCGTGCTCGAATACGGCCGCAAGATCGCCGACGACGTGCCCGAGATGGTGAAGAAGGACCAGAAGGTCATCGACGCCTATCTCGGCGTGGCACATTGAGGATGATCTGATGTCGCTCGCTCAGGCCGCTCCCGCCAAGCCCCTGCTCTCCCCGGCCATGATGGGCCTTCTGAAGGTTCTCGGCGCCTTCGGGGCCATCGCGCTGGCCATCGTGTTGCTCGTGCAGTCCGGCGCCATGCCGAAGGGGTCGGTCGGCCACAAGGTGCTGGCCGCGCCCTTCATCGACATGTGGGAGCTACCGGACCTCTTCGCCCAGACCATCTGGGAGGGCCTCGTCGCCGGCGTGCTCTACGCGCTGATCGCGCTCGGCTTCGTGCTGATCTTCAAGGCGTCCGGGGTGTTCAACTTCGCGCAGGGCATCATGGTGGTGTTCTCGGCGCTGACGCTGGTCGGCTCCTACGAGATCATGACGCAGCGCCTCGGCCTGCCGCCCGGCACCGTCGTCGCCATCCTCGCGCTCATCATCGCCATCGCCACCATGTTCGTGCTGGCCTGGCTGGTGGAGCGCATCGTTCTGCGCCCGCTCGTCAACCAGAACGAGATCATCATGCTGATGGCGACGGTGGGTCTGACCTACTTCCTCATCGGCTTCGGCGAATACATCTTCGGCGGCAACCCGAAGGTGATGATCACGGCGCAGCTCGGCCTGCCCACGGGCTCGACGCAGTTCAACATCCTCGGCGGGCGGGTCAACATCCAGCATCTCGACGTGGCCGCCGCCGTCATCGCCTCGCTGATGATCGCGGGCCTTGCCTTCTTCTTCCAGTACACCCGCATCGGCCGCGCGCTGCGCGCCGTGGCGGACAGCCACAAGGCGGCGCTCTCGGTCGGCATCTCGCTCAACCAGATCTGGGTCATCGTCTGGTTCACCGCCGGCGTCGTGGCGCTCGTCACCGGCATCATGTGGGGCGCGCGCTCGGACGTGTCCTTCGCCCTCGAGATCATCGCGCTCAAGGCCCTGCCCGTGCTCATCCTCGGCGGCTTCACCTCCGTGCCCGGCGCCATCGTCGGCGGCCTGATCATCGGCATCGGCGAGAAAATGGGCGAGGGCTACTGGGGCCCGCTGCTCGGCGGCGGCATCGAGACCTGGCTCGCCTACGTCATCGCCCTCGGCTTCCTGCTGTTCCGGCCCCAGGGCCTGTTCGGCGAGAAGATCATCGAACGCATCTGACCGGAGACGCCCGTGTTCTATCGCGAAACCGGCCAGTTCAAGACCAACTATGCCGCCGACATGGCGATCTTCCCGATCCGGCAGGACCGGATCGGGATCGCCATCATCCTGGCCATCGCCTTCCTCGTCGTGCCCTTCGTCACCAGCGAGTTCACGCTGAAGACGATCATGCTGCCCTTCCTTGCGCTCTCGGTCGCGGTGATCGGGCTCAACATCCTCACCGGCTATACCGGCCTCATCAGCCTCGGCTCCGCCGGCTTCATGGGCGTCGGCGCCTATGCCTGCTACAAGCTGACCACCTATTTCCCCGACGTGAACATCCTGATCTGGATCTTCGTCTCGGGCTTCTTCTCGGCCGCGGTGGGCGTGTTCTTTGGGCTGCCCTCCCTGCGCATCAAGGGGCTCTACCTCGCCGTCGCGACGCTGGCCGCGCAGTTCTTCCTGCAATGGGCTTTCGTGCGCATCCCCTGGCTGTTCAACTACAACCCGTCCGGCGCCATCGAGGTGCCGCTGCGCACGCTGTTCGGCGTTCCGATCACCGGTCCCACGGCGGAGCTCGAGGTCAAGTATCTCATCTGCCTGTGCTTCGTCGTGGTGATGACGTGGCTCGCCTCCAACCTCGTGCATGGCCGCATCGGCCGCTCCTGGATGGCGGTGCGCGACATGGACATCGCGGCCGAGCTGATGGGCATCAAGCTGCTCAACGCCAAGCTGATGGCCTTCGCGGTCTCGTCCTTCTACTGCGGCGTCTCCGGCGCGATGTTCGTGTTCCTTTACCTCGGCGGCGCCGAGGCGGGCACCGAGTTCGCGATCAGGCTGTCCTTCCTCATCCTCTTCGCCGTCATCATTGGCGGCACGGGCTCGATGATCGGCTCCTTCTTCGGAACGGCCTTCATCGTCGCCCTGCCCACCATCCTGAAATTCGGCGCCCCCGCCATCGGCATCGCCATCACCGGCGCCACCGCCGAGAAGATCGTGCTGATGATCATCGGCGCGCTGACCATCTACCTTCTGATCGTCGAACCGCACGGCCTCGCGCGGCTCTGGCAGATCGCGAAGCAGAAGCTCAGGGTCTGGCCGTTCCCCTATTAGGGCCGGCCAAGCCTGAAGTGAGATCAGCCTGCCGGGCGGCTCAACAAGCCCGGATGCTGAAAGACCAACATTGATCGGAGGAACGACACGATGACGTTGAAAAAGCTCGCGATGGGAGCGGCCTTCGCCGCCGCCACGCTCGGATCAGGCTTCGCCGCACAGGCGCAGGATTCGATCTACTTCATGCACAACACCTACCGCACCGGCGCCTTCTCGGGCTCGGGCATCCCGGTGGGCGATGGCACGCGCGACTACTTCACCATGCTGAACAACCGCGACGGCGGCATCGGCGGCGTGAAGATCAACTTCGAGGAGTGCGAGACCGCCTACGACACCCGCCGCTCGGTGGAATGCTACGAGCAGGGCAAGGCCAAGGGCACGGTGCTCTACGTGCCGTGGTCCACGGGCGCGACCCTAGCCGCCATCCCGCGCGCGCACATCGACAAGATTCCGATCTTCTCAATGGGCTATGGCCTCTCGGCCTCCGCCGTGGGCGATGTCTTCCCTTGGGTGTTCAACATGCCGATCACCTATTGGGACGGCGCCAACGCCTTCATCCAGCATGTCGCGCAGCAGGAAGGCGGCTTCGACAAGCTCAAGGGCAAGACCATCGGCCTGCTCCATCTTGACGCGCCGTTCGGCAAGGAGCCGATCCCGATCCTCGAGAACATGGCCAAGCAGCACGGCTTCAACCTGAAGCTCTACCCCGTGGCTCCCGCCGAGATGCAGAACCAGTCCTCGGTCTGGCTCTCGATCCGCCGCGACCGCACCGACTGGGTCTACAACCAGGGCTGGGGCGCGATGAACCCGACCGCAGTCCGTGAAGCGGCCCGCGGCGGCTTCCCCGTCAACCGCCTCGTGGGCGTGTGGTGGGCCGGCGGCGACGACGATGCACGCCCCGCGGGCGACGCCGCCAAGGGCTACCGTGCGCTGAACTGGCACCAGACCGGCGCGAACTTCCCCGTCATCCAGGACATCATCAAGCATGTCGTGGATCGCGGCCAGTCGCTCGCTCCCAAGGAGAAGATCGGCGAGAACCTCTACAACCGCGGCGTCTACCAGGGCATCCTGATCGCCGAGGCCATCAAGAACGCGCAGGCCATCACCGGCAAGAAGGTCATCAACGGCGAGGATATGCGCCGGGGCCTCGAAGCCCTCAACATGACCGAGGCCAAGTGGGCCGCCGCAGGCGCGCCCAACTTCGCTTCGCCCGTGCGCGTCACCTGCTCCGACCACAACAGCCAGTCGGCCGTCTATGTCATGGAGTGGGACGGCAAGGCCTGGAAGCGCCAGTCGTCCGACATCCAGCCGCAGAAGGACATGGTCCGCCCGCTGCTGGAGGAAGGCGCCAAGGCCTTCGCAACCTCGAACGCCGGCTGGCCCGCCCGCACCGAAGCCTGCCAGAACAACTCGTGATGTCCCAGCGCTGGGGCTGACATCCAACGGTGTCATCCCCGGCGACCCCGGACTTGATCCGGGGGAGGGAAGGGGATCCAGGGGCGCTTCGGCGTGATGGATCCCCTTCCCGGCCCTCCGGGCCGCCGGGGATGACACCCTCATTCAAGCGAGCGCCAATGTCCGTCACACTTGCCACGACCCCGGCTCCCGTCGCCGCCGCTTCTGCGCCCACCGCAGAGACCGTGCTGTCGGTCAACAACATCGAGGTCATCTACGACCACGTGATCCTGGTGCTGAAGGGCGTTTCGCTCACCGTGCCGAAGGGCGGCATCGTCGCCATCCTGGGCGCCAACGGCGCGGGCAAGACGACGACGCTGAAGGCCATCTCCAACCTGCTGAAGGCCGAGCGCGGCGAAGTCACCAAGGGCTCGATCGAGTTCGAGGGCGAGCGCGTCGACCGCATGAGTCCGAACGAGTTGGTCCGGCGCGGCTGCATCCAGGTGATGGAGGGCCGGCACTGCTTCGGCCACCTCACCATCGAGGAGAACCTGCTCACCGGCGCCTTCACGCGCCGCGACGGCAACGCCGCGATCAAGCGCGACCTCGAGAAGATCTACGAGATTTTTCCCCGCCTCAGGCAGCGCCGCTCATCGGTCGCTGGCTACACCTCGGGCGGCGAGCAGCAGATGTGCGCCGTGGGCCGGGCCATGATGTCCAAGCCCAAGATGATCCTGCTCGATGAGCCCTCCATGGGCCTCGCGCCGCAGATCGTGGAAGAAATCTTCGAGATCGTCATGCGCCTCAACCGGGATGAGGGCGTGTCCTTCCTCGTAGCCGAGCAGAACACCAATATGGCGCTGAAATACGCGACCTACGGCTACATCATGGAGACGGGCCGCATCGTCATGGACGGCGAGGCCAAGTCCCTGCGCGAGAACGAGGACGTCAAGGAATTCTATCTCGGCGTCGCAGAGGGCGCCAAGAAGTCCTTCCGCGAGGTGAAGAGCTACAAGCGCCGCAAGCGCTGGCTGGCGTGAGCGGCGAAGCGCTCCTCGCGCGCTGGTACGGGGCGCTGAAGGGCGGCGATCTCGATGCCTTCCGCGCCCTGCTCTCGCCCGGAATCGTACTGCGCTGGAACGGCCCGCCCGATCTCGTGCCCTGGGCAGGCGAGCATCGCGGCGTCGAGGCCGCGCTCGCTTTCTTCGCCAAGGTCGGCGCCGCGCTCGAGGTGCTCAGCGTCGAAAC
>JAIXZF010000432.1 GCA_027489835.1 Hyphomicrobiales bacterium | reverse complement strand
GCCAGCTTCCGCGACCTGCGCGACATGATCACCCGCATCCGCGGCGACGTCATCGCCAACGTCGTCCGCGAAGGCCAGTTCACCACGCTCGACCAGGGCATCACCTTCCACTACCGCGAGCGCTCCGGCGATGCGCTGCTCGGCATCTTCTTCCAGGACAGGCGCGACCCCGACCGCCCGACGGTCTACATCGCCGACAAGGGCCAGACGCTCGACATCGAGGGCAAACCCTTCCTCGTGCTCGAGCAGGGCTCCATCCAGCGGCAGGACGCCAAGTCCCGCGACAGCTCCATCGTCACCTTCGAGCGTTATGGCGTCGATCTGAGCAGCTTCGGGCAGGACGGCGTCAACGTCATCCTCAAGCCGCGCGAGCGCACGACCGAGGACCTGCTCTTCCCGGATCCGAACGAGGAATACTACAAGCAGCTCCGCGGCCGGTTCCGGGCCGAACTGCATGACAGGTTCCTCGCGCCGATCTACGTCGTCGCCTTCATCCTCATCGGCTTCGCGGCGCTGGGCGAGCCCCGCACCACGCGCCAGGGCCGCGGCTCGGCGGTGGCGGCAGCCTCCATCGCGGTCATCGCACTCAGGATCGCCGGCTTCGCGCTGTCGAGCGTCATGGTCCGCTCGGCCGGCGCCGTCTATCTCGCCTATGCCCTGCCGCTGCTGGCCTGCATGGGCAGCCTGCTCATCATCTTCGCAGGCCACAGGCTCAATCCGCTGGCCGCGGCGCTGTCGCGCCGCTTCGATGGCATCGCCCAGGGCCTCCGAGCCCGCGCCGCGAGGCCGGCATGATCATCGGCCGCACGCTTGGCGTCTACATCGCGCTGCGCTTCCTGCGCATGATCGCGGGCGTGTTCTTCACCATCTACATGCTGATCTTCACGCTGGATTTCGTCGAGCTCATGCGCCGCGCGGGCGACGCGCAAGATGCCTCGGCCGGCGTCATGGCCACGCTGTCCTTCTACCGTGCGCCCTCGATCGCGGAGCAGGTCCTGCCCTTCGCCGTGCTGTTCGGGGCGATGGGCGCGCTGCTCGGCCTCAGCCGCAAGCTGGAGCTGGTCGTCGCCCGCTCGGCCGGCGTCTCGGCCTGGCAGTTCCTCCAGCCGGGCATCCTCGCCGGCGCGATCCTCGGCATCGTGGCCGTCGGCGTGTTCAACCCCGTCGCAGCCGAGTTCAAGCAGCGCGCCTCCAACATCGAGGCCAAGATCTTCGGCAAGACCGGCCGCGCCGCCGTAGAGAAGGAAATCTGGTTGCGGCAGAAGAGCGTCGACGGGCAGTCGGTGGTCCGGGCCATCTCCAGCGCGGATCAGGGCCGGCAGCTCAACCAGGTCACCTTCTTCAACTTCGACGCCAAGGGCAGCCTCGTCGACCGCGTCGAGGCGGCGCGCGCCGTGCTCTACGAAGGCTACTGGATGCTCAGCGACGTCAGGGTCGTGTCGACCATCGACGAACCCCAGAGCTACGGCACCGCGATCGTCGCCACCAATCTCGAGATCGAGCAGGTCAGGCGCAGCTTCACGCCGCCCGAGCAGGTTTCCTACTGGGACCTGCCGGAGGTCATCGACAGGACCCAGCGGGCCGGGCTGGACGCCACGCGCTACAAGCTCCAGCAGGCCGTCCTCACCGCGCGCCCGCTGCTGCTGGTCGCGATGATTCTGGTGGCGGCGACCGTTTCCTTAAGATTTTTCAGGTTTGGTGGCGTGGCTCGAATGGTGCTGGGTGGCGTTGTGGCCGGCTTCGTGCTTTACGTCGCCACTGAGCTTACGGAAGACCTCGGAGCCAACGGGATCATCGCCCCGGAAATGGCTGCCTGGCTTCCGGCGATTTTGGGGAGTCTGCTTGGTGTCCTCGCCCTTCTTCATCAAGAGGATGGGTGATGCGCCGAGCTTGCGTTGACTGGGTGACTGAGCGAATGAGCTCGCGCAAGACGCGATTCTGGCAGCTTGCAGCCGGCACGAGCCTCGTGCTGGTTCTCGCGTCGAGTCACGCGCTCGGCCAGTCGCTGATTCCCGGCCGTGCCCCGGCCCCGGGCCAGCCGAAGGAGCGCATGCTCGTCGAGGCCAAGCAGCTCGTCTACAACAACGACAAGAATACGGTCGAAGCCGTCGGCGACGTCCAGATCTTTTATCAGGGCCGCACGCTCGAGGCGGACCGGGTCGTCTACAACCAGACGACGAAGCGGGTCTACGCCGAGGGCAACGCCCGGCTGACCGAGAGCAACGGCCAGATCGTGACCGGCTCACGCTTCGACCTGACCGACGATTTCCGCGAAGGCTTCATCGACACGCTGCGCACGCAGAATCCGGACCGCAGCCGCTTCGCCGCGCCCCGCGCCGAGCGCTCCGGCGGCGACACCGTCAGCTTCGAGACCGGCACCTACACCGCCTGCGAGCCCTGCAAGGACAACCCCGAGCGGCCGCCGCTGTGGCAGGTCAAGTCCAAGCGGATCATCCACAAGGGCGACGAGAAGACGATCTACTTCGAGAGCTCGACGCTCGAATTCGCCGGCATACCGGTCGCCTACATTCCGTATTTCTGGTCGCCCGACTCGACCGTCAAGCGTCAGACGGGCCTGCTCGCGCCGACGATCTATTCCTCGACGCAGCTCGGCGTCGGCGTCGGCGTGCCGGTCTTCATCAACCTCGCCCCGAACTACGACCTCACGCTCACGCCCACGGTCTTCTCGCGCCAGGGCTTCCTAGGCCTCGCCGAGTGGCGCCACCGTCTGGTGAATGGCTCCTATACGATCCGCGGCGCTGGCATCTTCCAGCAGGATCCCAGCGCCTACAGCGCTCCGCCCGTCGGCGCGGGCAACAACAAGTTCCGTGGCTCGATCGAGACCTTCGGCACCTTCGACATCAACGACAAGTGGCGCTTCGGCTGGGATCTCTCGGCCTCGACGGACCGCTATTTCTACCGCAACTACCGCATCCGCAGCGAAGGCCTGACCTCGACCTTCTTCCGCGAGGTGACGTCCACCGTCTATCTCAATGGCCAGAGCGCCAATGCCTGGTTCGACGCCCGCGCCTACCATTTCCGGCCGCTGAGCTATGTCGACTGGCAGAAGCAGCAGCCGATCGTCCATCCCGTGCTCGACTACAACAAGCGCATCGAGGGGCCCGGCGCGCTCGGCGGCGAGATCACGGTCGACGCCAACATCACCAGCCTGACCCGCGATCAGGCCGGCTTCCAGACGATCCCGACCGCCGCGCGCAACTATGCCGGCACCAACTACCTCGTCACGACGCCCACGGCCTCGTATTACGAAGGCTGCTTCGTCTACAACAAGACCGAGTGCCTGCTGCGCGGCATCGGCGGCACGACGACCCGCGCCTCGATCGGCCTGTCCTGGCGCCGCCAGATCATCGACCCGATCGGCCAGGTCTGGACGCCCTATGCCGGCATCCGCTTCGACGGCTTTTCGACCAACCTCGCCGGCGGCGGCTTCAACAACAACGATCAGGGCGCCTTCGGCGTCCGCAACGGCAGCTATGGCCGCGTCATGCCGGCGATCGGCCTGACCTACGCCTATCCGCTGGTGCTGTCGGCCGGAGCCGGCAACCACATCATCTCGCCGGTGGCGCAGATCGTGGCGCGCGCGAACGAAAGCAACATCGGCCGCACGCCGAACGAGGACTCGCAGAGCCTCGTCTTTGACGACACCAACCTGTTCGAGTGGAACCGCTTCTCCGGCTACGACCGGACCGAGGGCGGCATCCGCATGAGCTACGGGCTGAACTACGCCGGCGTCTTCGCCAACGGCGCGACCGCCAATGCGCTGTTCGGCCAGTCCCTTCACCTTGCCGGCCGCAACTCCTACGCCGTCGCCGACATGGCCAATTCCGGCCTCAACACCGGCCTCGACTCGCGCCGCTCGGATTATGTCGCGCGCGTCCAGCTCACGCCGACGCCCTATGGCTCGATCACCGCCAAGGGCCGCTTCGACGAGCGAACCTTCTCGGCGCGCGCCATCGAGGTCTCCGCCACGGCGAACCTCGATCCGATCACCGCCTCGATCACCTATGCCCGCTACGAAGCCCAGCCCGAGCGCGCCCAGCCCTTCCGCCGCGAGGGCATCGCTCTGGGCACGGGCGTGAAGCTCGGCCAGAACTGGAGCGTCCGCGGCTCGGTTCTCTACGATCTCGACAAGTACCTCACCGACCGTGTGCTGGTCCCGCCGAAGTCGACGCCCCGGTTCTCGATCTCGTCCATGTCCCTGGGCGTGAACTACCGTGACGAGTGCACCATCCTGGACGTGAGCTACTTCACCTCGTTCAAGGACACGTCGGAGGGCACCCCCGCGCGGACCAATCAGGGCGTGCTGATCCGGCTCGAACTGCGCACGCTCGGCGCGGTCAACTTCCGTCAGGCTTTCGGCGACCAGAGCAGCAACGGCGTCGACGGCATCAAGTAGGGCCGGAGCGCCGACATGGCCCAAGCGCGTCCGCTGGTCCTGACCCAGGGCGACCCCGCCGGCATCGGGCTGGAGCTGGCGCTGACGCTATGGCGCGACCGCGCCGCCTGCCGGACCCCTCCCTTCGCGATGATCGCGTCACCCGGCGCCGTCGAAGTCCGTGCCCGGCTGATGAACCTCGGCGTCCCCGTCAGGCGCATCGCTGACCCCGGCGAGGCCGAGGCCGTGTTCGAGCACGCGCTGCCGGTCATCGACCATGGCTGCGACGCGGACGCTGCGCCCGGCAAGCCCGAGCCCGCCACCGCGCGCGGCACCATCCGGGCGATCGAGATGGCAGTGGACCTCGCGCGCTCCGGCGCGGCTGGCGCCATCGTCACCAACCCCATCGCCAAGTCCGTGCTCTACGCCGCCGGCTTCGCCCATCCCGGCCATACGGAGTTTCTGGCCGCGCTGGCCGGCGATCCGCCGCCGCGGCCTGTGATGCTGATCTGGAGCGAGATGCTGGCCGTCGTTCCGGTGACGATCCATATCCCGCTCGCCCGCGTGCCGGCGGAACTGACCACCCGGCTGATCGTCGAGACCGCCGTCATCGTCGCACGCGAAATGCGCCTGCGCTTCGGCATAGCCGAGCCAAGGCTGGCGCTGGCCGGGCTCAACCCGCACGCCGGCGAAGGCGGCGCGCTCGGCGCGGAGGATGCAGCCGTGGTGGCTCCGGCCGTCGAGGCGCTGCGTGCGCTCGGCATAGCGGCGACGGGCCCCCTGCCCGCCGACACGATGTTCCACGCCCGCGCCCGCGCCGGCTATGACGTCGCGCTGACCATGTACCACGATCAGGGCCTGATCCCGGCCAAGACGCTGGCCTTCGACGAGGGCGTCAACGTCACGCTCGGGCTGCCCTTTATCCGCACCTCGCCGGATCACGGCACGGCCTTCGACATCGCCGGCAAAGGCGTCGCGCGGCCGGACAGCCTCCTCGTTGCCCTGAAGCTCGCGGGGCGCCTCGCGGCGGCCGGCGCATCATGACGACGCCTGACGGGCTGCCGCCCCTGCGCGATGTCGTGAAGGCGCATGACCTGATGCCGCGCCGGGCGCTGGGGCAGAACTTCCTGTTCGACCTCAACCTCACCAGCCGGATCGCGCGGGCCGGCGGCCGCCTCGACGGGGAGACCATCGTCGAGGTCGGTCCCGGCCCCGGCGGCCTCACCCGCGCCCTGCTGTTCGAGGGCGCCGCCCGCGTCATCGCCGTCGAGCGCGATGAGCGCTGCCTGCCGGCGCTTGCCGAAATCGCAGCCCGCTGGCCCGGCCAGCTCGATGTCGTGCATGGCGATGCGCTCGCGGTCGACATCGCGGCCTTGCTGCGCGGTCAACCCGCCCGCATCGTCGCAAACCTGCCCTACAATGTCGGCACTGCACTGCTGACCAGCTGGCTCACCGCCACGCCCTGGCCGCCCTGGTTCAGCTCGCTGACGCTGATGTTCCAGCGCGAGGTTGCCGAGCGTATCGTCGCGGACGAAACCGACCCCGGCCATTACGGCCGGCTGGGCGTGCTCTGCGGCTGGCGCGCCGAGGCGTCGATCCTTTTCGACGTGGCGGCGTCGGCCTTCGTTCCGCCGCCCAAGGTCACGTCCAGCGTCGTGCACCTGAAGCCCCGGTCCACGCCGGAGCCTTGCGACCTCGCCGAGCTCGAGCGCGTGACGCAGGCCGCGTTCGGGCAGCGGCGCAAGATGTTGAGGCAATCGCTGAAAGGACTGGGCCTGGACGTGCAGGCCCTGTTCGCGGCGACGGGCATTCTCGAGACCGCGCGCGCCGAGAATGTGCCCGTCTCGGGCTTCGTGGCGCTGGCCAACGCTGCGGCTGCGCTCAGGCGCGCCTGAGGCCTCAGCTGCCGGGCGCGCCGAGCAATTCGGCAACGAAGCCTTCCGCGCCGACGAGGCGCTCCCGCTTCATGCGCTCGGCGGCGAGGATCGCCTTCAGGCTGCTCGACGCGCGGTCGAGATCCTCGTTGACGATGAGATAGTCGTAGACGCCCCACTGCGCGATCTCCTCGCGGGCATTGCGCAGCCGCCGCGCGATCGTCTCCTTCGAGTCCTCCGCACGCCGCTCGAGCCGCGTCTTGAGCTCCGCCATGGAGGGCGGCAGAACGAAGACCGCCACGACGTCCTGGCGCATCTTGTCCATGATCTGGCGCGTTCCCTGCCAGTCGAGGTCGAACAGCACGTCGCGCCCCATCGCCAGCTCCGTCTCGACCGGGCGGCGCGGCGTGCCGTAGAAATTGCCGTGCACCTCGGCGCTTTCGAGCAGGTCGCCATGCGCCTGCATGGCGCGGAACTCCTCCACGGTGATGAAGCGATAATGGCGGCCCTCGATCTCGGACGGACGCCGCGCCCGCGTCGTCACCGAAATCGACAGCGTGATCCCCTGCTCCACCTGCACGAGTTCGCGCGTCAGCGTCGATTTGCCCGCGCCCGAAGGCGAGGACAGGATCAGCATCATGCCGCGGCGCTCGATCGGGCTCATGGCCGCTTACTCCACATTCTGCGCCTGCTCGCGGAACTGGTCCACGACGGCCCGAAGTTCGAGCCCGAGGCGCGACATCTCGACATGGCTGGCCTTGGCGCAGAGCGTGCTGGCCTCGCGGCCGAACTCCTGGGCCAGGAAGTCGAGCTTGCGGCCGATGGCGCCGCCCTGGTCGAGCAGGGCGCGCGAGGCCGCGATGTGGGCTGAAAGCCGGTCAAGCTCCTCGCGCACGTCGGCCCTCGTGGCGAGCAGCGCCGCCTCCTGGTGGAGCCGCCCGGGATCGAGCTGCGCCTGTCCGGCCATCAGCGCGGCGACCTGCCCGCGCAGCCGTTCGGCGATGGCCTCGACCGTGCGGGCGGGATGGCCCTCGACGAGGTCCACAAGTTCCTGCATTCGCGCCAGCTGGCCGAGCAGCACGCCGTGGAGCGCAAGGCCTTCGCTCCTGCGCGCCTCGCCCAGCGCGGACATGGCGGAACGGGCGGTCTCGAGCAGCGCGGCATGAAGGTCCGAGACAGGCGTCACATCCTCGGGCTCGTCGACCTCGACGACGCCGCGCACCTGCAAGAGGCCATCCATCGTGGCGGGCTTGAAGGGCATCGATGCGGGCAGCGCCGCGAGCGCCGCTGCAAGGCGGCCCAGCAGGTCGGTGTTCAGCCTCACCGACGCCTTGGCGGCTTCCGCCCGCTGGATGGCTAGCCCGATCTGCACCGCGCCACGCGTAATGACGCCCGTCGCCAGCTTGCGCGCTTCCTCGCCAACGGCCTCGAAGCCGGGCGGCGTGCGGACCCTGATGTCGAGGCTGCGGCCATTGACGGACTTCATCTCCCACGCCCAGCCAACGGCACCGATCGAGCCGGCCTCGCGGGCGAAGCCTGTCATGCTGGAGATCATGGAAAAGTCCGGAATCGTCAGGAGAGCGGGCTGGACCGTAATGCTTCGCCCGCCGCGCGGAAAGCCGAAAGTCAGGGCCGGATGTTCGGCACGGCCTTGGGCGAATTGAGGTCGTAGGTGCGATTGAGCAGCGGATCGCGCGCGGTGCCCTCGGACGCGTCGAGGTTCCGCCGCCCGGCTGCCTGCGGCGATGAAGGCTGCCCCATGGCCGCCCGGCGGCCGGCCGGAACGGGGAAGGTTTCGACATCGGCCGGCTGCGGCGGCTCTCCCACCAGAGCCGAACGCGGCGATGCGGGATCCGGCGCGTCGGTGCGGCGCTCGGGCTGCGCGGGAGGCTGGGAGCCGACGGGAGCGCCAGGCCCGGGCGGCGCTACGACCGGCGGCTCGGACCTGTCGACGCTGGCCTCGGCCGATGGCCTGCCCGCCTCACGCCGCGATGCCTCGACCTGCCGCCAGCGCGCGACATTGCGGTTGTGCTGCTCCAGCGTCTCGGCGAAGGCATGTCCGCCCGTGCCGTCGGCGACGAAGAACAGGTCGCGCGTGCGCGACGGGTTGGCGACCGCCTCCATCGCCGCGCGGCCGGGGTTGGCGATCGGCCCCGGTGGGAGGCCGTCGATAACGTAGGTGTTGTAGGGCGTGGCCTGGTTGATCTCGGCGCGCAGGATGCCGCGCCCGAGCGTGCCCTTGCCGCCGACCAGTCCATAGACGATGGTGGGGTCCGATTGCAGCTTCATGCGCCGGTTGAGCCGGTTGACGAACACGCCGGCGACGCGCGGCCGCTCATCGGCGCGGCCCGTTTCCTTCTCCACGATGGACGCCAGCGTCACCAGCTCGAGCGGCGTCCGCACCGGGATGTCGGCCGCCCGGCGGCTCCAGATGCGGTTGAGCTCCTCGCGCTGCTTCTCGGCCATGGTCTGCAGCACGCGCTGACGGCTCCAGCCGCGCTCGACCCGGTAGGTATCCGGCAGCAGCGTGCCCTCGCGCGGCGCCTGAGGGATGTCGCCGGTCAGGATGTCGTTCTCGAGAAGGCGCGCCACGATCTGCTCGCTGGTGAGGCCTTCCGGGATCAGCACGGAATGCAGCACGGGCTTGCCGCTGGTCAGCACCTCCAGCGCCTCGCGCGCGCTGATGTTGGCCTTGAACAGATACTCGCCCGCACGCAGGCTGCTCCAGGCTCCGCTGACATAGCCCGCGATGCGGAACATCAGCGGGTTTCGGATGACGCCCTCGCGGTCGAGCTGCTCAGCGATTTCGGTGAGCCCGCTCCCGGGCGGGATGATGACGGCGCGGTCCGTGCCGAGCGGACCGGGCT
This sequence comes from Hyphomicrobiales bacterium, assembly GCA_027489835.1. Lineage (GTDB taxonomy): Bacteria > Pseudomonadota > Alphaproteobacteria > Rhizobiales > Beijerinckiaceae > Allobosea. The sequence continues at coordinate 2,327 of JAIXZF010000432.1, read as the reverse complement.
CCCCGACCTGCCGCGAGACCACCAGGAACGCGCCGCCCACCAGCACGGCTCCGACCAGGGTGAGTGTGAAGAGGGCGCTCAGCAGGCTGACGAAACCGCCGCGCCGGCGCGTGCCCTTGCGCGGCGGAGGCGGAGCCGCGCTCGGCTTCATGGCCTCGGACGGGCTGCGTGGCGAAGCGCGCTGCGTGTCGTTCATGTCCGATCCCGATCGCGTCCAGCCATGTCCGCCGGCCCGGGAAGCGCTCCGGCGGGAGCCGACGGCAGTTCATTCGTGCCGGGCCTTGTTCCAGCCGAATGTGGCGAAAACCGGCTGTGCGCCGGGCCCGCCAGATCCTTAGGCGGCATGGCGCCGGAACACGAGCGACGCATTCGTGCCACCGAAGCCGAACGAGTTCGACAAGGCGACATCGATCCGCCGCTTGCGTGCCTTGTGCGGCACGAGGTCGATCTTCGTGTCCACCGACGGATTGTCAAGGTTCAGCGTCGGCGGCGCGATGCCGTCGCGGATCGCCAGCACCGAGAAGATGGCTTCGAGTGCGCCCGCAGCGCCCAGCAGGTGCCCGACCGACGATTTCGTCGAGGACATCGACACGTCGGCCGCGTGCTCGCCCAGAAGCCGCTCGATGGCCCTGAGCTCGATCTCGTCGCCCAGCGGCGTCGAGGTGCCGTGCGCGTTGATGTAGTCGATCTGCGAGGGCTCGATGCCCGCGCGCTTGAGGGCGGCCTTCATGCAGCGATAGGCGCCGTCGCCATCCTCGGAGGGCGAGGTGATGTGGTGGGCATCGCCCGAAAGGCCATAGCCGACCACCTCGGCATAGATCCGCGCGCCGCGCGCCACCGCATGCTCCAGCGCCTCGACCACGATGACAGCCGCGCCTTCGCCCATCACGAAGCCGTCCCGCGCCGTGTCGTAGGGACGCGATGCCCGCTCGGGCGTGTCGTTGAAGCCGGTGGAAAGGGCGCGGCAAGCGCAGAAGCCGGCAATGCCGATGCGGTTGACGGCGGATTCGGTCCCGCCGGCAAGCATGACGTCGGCATCCCCGAGCGCGACGAGCCGGGCCGCGTCGCCGATGGCGTGGGCTCCGGTCGAGCAGGCCGTGACGACCGCATGGTTGGGGCCCTTCAGGCCATGCGCGATCGACACGTAGCCGGAGGCCAGGTTCGCGAGCCGGCCGGGAATGAAGAACGGGGAAAGCCGGCGAGGCCCCTTCTCGTGCAGCAGGAGAGAGCCGTCGTAGATGCCGCCGATGCCGCCGATGCCGGAGCCGATCATGACGCCGGTGGCGATCTGCTCCTCATAGGTGGTCGGCTTCCAGCCGGCGTCGCGGAGCGCCTGGGTCGCGGCGGACATGGCGTAGACGATGAACTCGTCGACCTTGCGCTGCTCCTTGGGCTCCATCCAGTCGTCTGGATTGTAGGTGCCGCCCGTGCCGTCGCCATGCGGCGGCACGCAGGCGATCTTGCACGGCAGGTCCGACGCATCGAACTGCGTGATCGGACGCGCGGCGCTCTCGCCGGCGATCAGGCGCGACCAGGTCTCCTCGACCCCGCACGCCAACGGCGAAACCGTCCCAAGCCCCGTCACCACGACGCGCCGCATCGTTCAAACCCTTGCAGACATCGTATCGAGCGGATGGAGGCGGATCGCGCGGGCTGCTCAGGCGGCCGCGTTCTTCTCCAGGAACTTCACGGCGTCGCCAACGGTGACGATCGTCTCGGCCGCGTCATCGGGGATCTCGACGTTGAACTCTTCCTCGAAAGCCATGACCAGCTCGACGGTGTCGAGCGAATCCGCGCCGAGATCGTCGATGAAGTTCGCGCCGGGCACGACCTTGTCCGCATCGACGCCAAGATGCTCGACGACGATCTTCTTCACGCGCTCCGCGACATCGCTCATGGACACGTCCTCTTCATTCCGTTCTGAGCCGCGCCGCAACGCCGGCTGATTGAAACCGTTCGGCCGAACCCGTGAGGGCGTCGGCGCCATGGATGACCGAAGCTGCAAAAGCCCGACGCATCGCTGGCCGTCAAGCCCCAACCCGGAGCTTCGTCGTGAATAGCATGACCGTCGGCGGCTGGCGAGACGTTTGGAACGCACTCCGGAGCAACTTCGGGCGCCTGAAGCAAATGCCTCAGATCATTGCCATTCCGCCATTCACATGGAGTGTCTGGCCGGTCAGGTAAGCCGCTTCGGCGCTGGCGAGGAAAACGGCCGCCGACGCGATCTCGGAGCCCGTGCCGAGGCGGCCCATCGGCACGTTGCCCAGGATGGCTTCGCGCTGCTTTTCGTTCAGCGCCTCGGTCATGGGCGACTCGATGAAGCCCGG
>JAIXZF010000286.1 GCA_027489835.1 Hyphomicrobiales bacterium | reverse complement strand
CGAGATAGTTCACATATGAACGAGTTGCCGTCAACTGCGCAGCCCCGCCCCGCGCGGAGGCTGGCCGCCGACGCGGCGGGGATCGCCGAAGCGGCGAGCCTGCTGGCCTCGGGCGGGCTGGTCGCGCTGCCGACAGAGACGGTCTACGGGCTGGCCACCGATGCGGGCAATGCGCGCGCCGTGGCGCGGATTTACGCGGCGAAGGGCCGTCCCGCCTTCAACCCGCTGATCGCGCATGTACCGGATCTTGCTGCGGCCTTGCGGCACGGGATGTTCAACGACGCCGCGCTGGCGCTGGCCGGGGCCTTCTGGCCCGGTCCGCTGACGCTGGTGGTGCCGTGGTCGGGCGCAGAGGGCGTGTGCGAGCTCGCCCGCGCCGGGCTCCACAGCGTCGCCCTGCGCGTGCCGGCGCATGAGGCGGCGCGCCGGGTGCTCGCCCTGATTGGGCGGCCGCTCGCGGCGCCATCCGCCAACCGCTCCGGCCATGTCAGCCCGACGAGCGCCGCGCATGTGCTGGGCGACCTCGGCGAGCGCATCGACGCGGTCCTCGATGCCGGGCCTTCGCCGGTGGGCGTGGAATCGACCATCATTGCCTGCCTCGGCGGCGCACCGGTGCTGCTGAGGCCGGGCGGCGTGACGCGCGAGGCGGCCGAAGCCGTGCTCGGCATGAAGCTCGAAGGCCATGCCCCGGACCCGTCGGCGCCGCTGGCGCCCGGGCTGCTCGCCTCGCACTACGCGCCGCGGGCAAGGCTCAGGCTGGACGCCGAAGGGCCGCGCGCCGGCGAGGCCTGGCTCGGCTTCGGGCCCGATCCGCTGCCGGGCTGGACGCCGAGCGCCAACCTCAGTCCGACTGGGGACCTCGTCGAGGCGGCGTCCCGCCTGTTCGGAGCCATGCGCGATCTCGATGCAGCGGGCCCTGCCGCGATCGCGGTGGCGCCGATCCCCGCTCATGGCCTCGGGGAAGCCATCCGCGACCGGCTCGAGCGCGCCGCGGCGCCGCGCTGAGAGTCCCCCGACAGCAAAGCAGGCCGGCCAAAGGCCGACCTGCAAGGATCGTCGCGTCGTTCGCGAGGATTAGGGCTCACTCGGCGGCGACCATCGGACGCTCGGCCTGGCCCAGCGGCAGGCTGGACGGCTTCAGGGCGAAGGCGCCGTCGCCGCCCAGAATGTGGGCGACCGAGGCGAGCACGAGGAAGGCGGGATACTCCCAGCCGCCATTCGCGGCCGTGAAGAGCCAGCCATTGCCGGAATGGACATAGAAGGCGCCGAGAAGGACCGGAAGCAGCGCGACGGAAACCCAGCGCGCCTGGAAGCCGACGACCAGCGCGACGCCGCCGAGGAGTTCGGCCAGGAAGATCGGCCAGGCCAGGAAGGCCGGCAGGCCGATCTGTCCGAGGAAGCCTGCGAAGCCCGGCATGGTGAAGACGACGTACTTCAGCAGGGCGTGGGCGATGAACATGACGCCAAGCGCGATGCGGATGATGGCGAGGGCGTAGGGGGCGGTGCGGGTGTCGATCATGGCTGTCTCCATGCGCCGTGGCGGCGCTTGCGATAGGGGGATATTGGCCTTTTTCCTGTTGCAAGAAAACAGACAATATGGCATTGATGATCTTGCTTCAATGCAAGGACGAGCATGACGGCACTTTCCTGGGATGATTTTCGCCTGATCAAGGCCATCGCCGACTCCAATGGACTGACCGGCGCCGCCGCGCATCTGAACGTCAACCACTCCACCGTGTTCCGCCGGCTCGGGCAGATCGAGGATGCGATCGGCGTGCCGCTCTTCGAGCGCCGCAAGACGGGCTACGTGGCGACGCCGGCCGGCGAGGAGATGGCCGCTCTCGCGCACCGCATGGACGACGACGTGTCGGCCTTCGCGCGGCGCATCGCGGGGCGGGAGATCGCGCCCTCGGGCGAGGTCAGGATCACGACCACCGACACGCTGTTCATGCATCTGCTGATCCCGATCTTCCATGCCTTCCGGAAGGCCAACCCGTCCATCCGCCTCGACGTGGTGATCGCCAACCAGGCGCTGAACCTTTCCAAGCGTGACGCGGACATCGCCATCCGCGCCAGCGACTCGCCGCCCGACACGCTGGTGGGCCGCAGGCTCGCGACGCTGGCCTGGGCGGTCTATGGCCGCTCGGACGATGCGCTGGAGCGGCCCGAGGCCTATGATTCGGCCTCGCTGTTCGACCGCGACTGGGTCTGCCTTGGCGACCAGCTCGGCCATGTGAAGGCGGCGCGCTACGTCAAGGACCGCGTCGCGCCCGAGCGGATCGTGCTCAAGACCTCCGCCGTGCTCGGCATCGCGGAGTCGATCGAGGCCGGGCTCGGCATCGGCCCGCTGCCCTGCTTCATCGGCGACCAGAAGCCCAACCTGAAGCGCATGATGGCCCCCAACCCCGATTTCGGCACGGGGCTGTGGCTTCTGACGCATCCCGACATCCGGCAAAGCCCGCGCATCCGGGCGGCGCTGGACGTGATGGCCGCCGAGATCGGCCGGCACCGCAAGCTGATCGAGGGCGAACTGCCCGTCGCCTGACCGGCTTCAGCCGATCTCGACCACGACGCGGCCGCGCACCTGGCCGGCCATGATGTCGACGGCCGTCTGCTGAAGCTGGCCGAAGCCGATCCGCGTCGTCATCGCGGCGAGCTTGTCGCGGTCGAGGTCGGCGGCCAGCCGCGCCCAGGCCTCGAGCCGGCGGGGCCTCGGGCACATCACCGAATCGATGCCCAGCAGCGCCACGCCGCGCAGGATGAAGGGCGCGACGGTGGTTGGAAGGTCCATGCCCTGCGCGAGGCCGCAGGCGGCGACCGCCCCGCCATAGCGCGTCGCCGACAGGACATTGGCGAGGGTGTGCGAGCCGACCGAATCGACGGCCGCGATCCAGCGCTCGCGCGCCAAGGGCTTGCCGGGCGAGGACAGCTCGGTCCGGTCGACGATCTCGGCCGCGCCGAGGCCCTTGAGGTAGTCGGCTTCCGAGGGCCGCCCCGTCGAGGCGATGACGTGCCAGCCGGCCTTGG